>DASSMZ010000082.1:0-15369 GCA_035688325.1 Gaiellaceae bacterium | reverse complement strand
CAGGGCGGCGAGGTGCTGGTCTCGCAGACGGTCAAGGACCTCGTCGCCGGCGCCGGGCTGGAGTTCGACGCGCGCGGCGAGCACGCGCTCAAGGGCGTCCCGGGCACGTGGCGTCTCTACGCGGTCGCGAGGTAGCTCGTGTCGACGGTCGCGCGGATCTCGGTGACGCCGGTACGGACGTTCCGGCTCGACCACCTGGACGAGGTCGAGCTGACCGAGCGGGGCGTGGCCGAGAACCGCCGCTTCATGCTCGTCGACGCGGACGGGAAGCGCCTGCGCAGCTCGCTCACCGTGTGGCCGGCGCCCGTCGCCGCAGAGTGGGATCGGCAGGCCGAACGCCTACGGGTCGAGATCGCCGGCGACGTGGTCGAGGGGTCCTCGCTGGGCAGCGACCGTCCGCTTCCGGTGCGGGTCGTCGAGGGGCCGTTGGCGGAGCTGCTCTCGCGCCGCGTGCGGCTCGGCGGCGCCGTCGTCCGCATCGGCGGCGGCGTCGGCCGTTGCGCCGTCACGACGCGCGACCCGGATACCAGCGTGCGCGACCTCGACACGCTGCGCCTGCTCCGCGCCTACCGCGAGCCGCTCGCCGACGGCGAGATTCCGTTCGGCGTCTACGCCGCCGTCGAGGAGCCCGGGATCGTGCGCGTCGGCGACGAGGTGGAGCCGCTCTAAGCTGGGCGGCGTGACCGACGCCTACATCGTCGACGCCGTCCGCTCCCCGATCGGGAAGCGGAACGGGACGCTTGCGTCGCTGCGAGCCGACGAGCTCGCCGGGCAGGTGCTGAACGCGCTCGTCGAACGGAACGGGCTCGACCCGGCCGAGGTCGAGGACGTGCAGATGGGCTGTGTGTCGCAGGTCGGTGAGCAGGGGTGGAACATCGCGCGCATGGCGGCGCTCGTCGCCGGCTGGCCGGACTCGGTGCCGGGTGCGACGATCGACCGCCAGTGCGGCTCGTCGCTGCAGGCGTGCTTCGCGGGCGCATCCGCCGTCTCGGCGGGGCAGCTCGACGTGGTCGTCGCAGCGGGCGTCGAGTCGATGTCGCGCGTCCCGATGGGGTCGAGCGGCGGCGACCTCTCGCCGAAGCTGCTCGAGCGCTGGGAGATCGTGCCGCAGGGCATCTCCGCCGAGCTGATCGCGGAGGAGTGGGGTCTCTCGCGCGAGGAGCTCGACGCGTACGCGCACGAGTCGCACCGGCGCGCGCTCGCGGCGATCGAGGAGGGGCGGTTCGACCGCGAGGTCGTGCCGGTCGAGGTCTCGAACCCGCATGCGGGCGTGCTGCTCCGCGTGGACGAGACGCCGCGCGCCGACACCTCGCCCGGGGCGCTTGCGGCGCTGCCGTCCGCCTTCGTTCCGGGCGGCAGGGTCACGGCCGGGAACTCGAGCCAGATCTGCGACGGTGCGGCGGCGGTGCTGATCGCGAGCGGGGAGGCGTGCGAACGGGTCGGGCTCGAGCCGCGGGCGCGCTTCGTCTCCTTCGGCCTGGCCGGGGTCGACCCGCGGCTGATGCTCCACGGCAACCCGCAGGCGAGCGCGCGGGCGCTCGAGCGTGCGGGGCTCTCGTGGGACGACGTCGCCGTGATCGAGGTCAACGAGGCGTTCGCATCCGTCGCGCTTCAGTTCATGCGGGACGCCGGCCTCGACGAGCGCCGGGCCGACGTCAACCCGAACGGCGGCGGCATCTCGCTCGGCCACCCACTCGGCGCAACCGGGGCCCGCGTAACGGCGACACTCCTGAACGAGCTTGAACGCCGCGCCGCGCGCTACGGCGTTGCGACGATGTGCATCGGCTTCGGCCAGGCGATCGCAGCCGTGATCGAGCGGCTGTAGGCGCCGGCAGAAGTCACACAGCCGGCACGAAGCCGTCACACACCCGTGACGATCTTGAGGCTACGGTCCAAAGCGGGGGCGCGGGGCCGAAGGCGCCCGGGGGGAAAGGTTCACGCGCGGGCGCGTGAACACCCAGCGGGCGCGAGCACGTAGGATCGCGCGCCGTGGAGATCCTGCGGGTCGGCGTCGTCGGGCTGGGCACGATGGGTGCGGGCATCGCGCAGGTCTGCCTCCAGGCCGGCCTGGAGGTCGTGGGCCGGGACGTCGCGCCGGAGCTGGGCGAGCGGGCGCGCGGCCGCATCGACCACTACCTCGCGCGGGGCGTGGAGAAGGGCCGCCTGACGCAGGACCAGAAGGACCGGGCGCTCACGAGCCTCATCACGACGACCGAGCTCGCAGACCTCGCGGAGTGTCAGCTCGTGATCGAGGCCGCGTTCGAGGACCTCGGCGTCAAGCGCGAGCTCTTCGCCGAGCTCGACCGGATCGTCCCGGCGCCGGCCATCCTCGCCACCAACACCTCGGCCCTGTCGGTTACGCAGATCGCCGACGCGACGCGGACGCCCGAGCGGGTCGTCGGGTTGCACTTCTTCAACCCGGCGCCGGTGCTGCCGCTCGTCGAGGTCGTCCGCACGGCGCACGTGAGCGACGAGTGCTTCGACGCCGCCTACGCGTTCGCCCAGCGGATCGGCAAGGAGCCCGTCGCCTGCAACGACACGCCCGGCTTCATCGTCAACCGGATCCTGATCCCGCTCCTGAACGACTGCGTGCGGGTGCTGGACGAGGCCCGGGTCAGCCCCGAGGACGTCGACCGCGGGATGCGCTTCGGCGCCAACTGGCCGATCGGGCCGTGCGCCCTGATCGACCTGATCGGCGTCGACGTCCACGTCCACGCCTCCGAGGCGCTCTACGCGGCGCTCGGCGACGAGCGGATGGCGCCGCCGGAGCGGCTCCGCGAGATGCAGCGCGAGGGCCTGCTCGGCCGCAAGACCGGGCGCGGCTTCTTCGCCTACGACGTCTAGCGCCTACCGAGCCAGGCGCGTCCAGACGTTCTGCACCAGCTGCGACACGGCGGGCTGGGTGATCGAGGCGGCGAAGTTGAGCGTGCCCGCCGCGAAGACGCGGGCGCCGGACGGGCTCTCGTAGTACGTCATGTCGGCGTCGTGCTCGCCGATCGCGTTCGGCACGCGCGCCAGCACACGCGTGCCCGGCGGCGAGCTCGAGGCGCGCGAGTCGATCTCGATCCCGTAGCGCCCGAAGGTCGAGCCGTTCCGCAGACCGGTCCCGCCGAAGGCCCACGGCGTCGAGCTCGCGCCCTCGACCACGTACGGCGCCTGGCTCGTCCCGTAGTTGCTCGCCGACCACTGCGTGCCGACGAGCGCCGCCTCCGGCCGGCCGAGCGTCCGCCACATCGCCACGCGCCGGATCGTGTGGCCGGCGCGCGAGACCTTCCAGAAGAAGTTGTTCGCGGAGAGGAACATCAGGTCGCCGCCGAGGTCGCGGTAGCGCTGGACGACGTCGTAGACGTGGCCGGTGACGTACTCCTCGTGGCCGGGGAAGACCACGAGGCCGTACGCCCGGCGGAGCTCGTCGCCGGTCTTCACGCGCTCGAGGTCGTCGTCCGAAAGGAAGTCGACCTGCTTCCCGGTCCGGGCCAGCCACGACAGGAAGCTCAGGTCCCAGTCGCGAAAGCGGAAGGGCACGCCGAAGTCGAGGAACGGCCGCGACAGGTCGACCGTCGGGCTCGCGCCGCCGACGTACCAGCTGTCGCCCCAGCCGTCCCCGCTCGCGTCGTTGAAGTTGTAGGCCTGCCAGGTGTTGGTGGAGAGGACGACCGCGACCCTGTGCTCGCCCAGCGCCTTCGGTCGCAGGATCAGGGGCGCATAGCCGACGCGGCCGTCCGCCGCGGTGGCGCGCAGGAAGTAGAGCCCGCTCTGCGGGATCCCGGCGTAGCTGATCTGGACGTAGTGGGTCGAGCTCCCGTGCTGGCCCCAGTCGAGCTGCACCGCCGGCGAGACGGCCGTGCCGCCGGTGCGAAGGTCGCGCACCGACGGGCGCAGGACGTTCGCGAACGAGAAGAGCTGCAGGCGCACGCGCCGCGCGTCGGTCGAGATCGCCGCCGTCGCGGCGCCGCCCACCGGGTAGCTGCGCGCGAGGAAGCCGACCTGCACGCCCTGGACGCGCACGACGACGCCGCTCGTCAGCTTTCCGCGCCGTGGCGGCTCGTAGCCGTAGACGCGCCGGGCGCCGTTCGCACCGGTGACGACGAAGCGCACGAGGTAGGTGCGATCCGGGGTGCCCCGCGCCGGCCGCCACACGATCGTGTGCGGTCCGGCGCCGAGGCGCCGGCGCGCGCTCCAGACCGTCGTGACCGCGCGCCGGACCTCGTCGGTCGCGACGACCCGCACGTCGACGGTCGCCGCCGCGCTGAGCGCGAACCGGATCAGCGCGCGGTCGCGAAAGCCGTCGCCGTTCGGGCTCACCGTCGTCAGCCAGGGCGTGTCCCCGGCAAAGGGCGTGCCGCCGTTCGAGACCCGCAGGCCGAGGAGTCGCGGCGGCCCGGGCTGCGGCGCGGCAGAGGCCGTCGCGGCAACGGCGAGTGCCGCGGCGAGGGCCGCGAATATCCGTTTACGCATTCCTTACAACCCGCTTATCCCCAACACACCAAGGGTGCCGATACTTGCAAGCACATGAGGCGGTTCCTCGTCATCTTCGCCGTGCTCGCGGCGGTCACGGTACCCCTCGCGCAGGCCGGCGGCTCGCAGGGCGACGGCACGCTCTCGGTCAAGAAGGGCCGCGGCACGATGATGTTCAGGCTGAAGGGCACGGTGATCGGCCGCGTGAACACGAACGGCCGCGTCCAGATCCGCGACTTCAAGCCGCTCGACGGCAACGACCCGCAGCTGACGTGCAAGCCGAAGCCGCGGCACCTCTCGCTAGCAGTGACCGTCTGCACCGGCCGCAACATCGGCTTCCGGGTGAACGACGGCCGCTTCAACATCAGCGTGCGCGGCAACGGCATCTCGATCTCCGCGGTCGGCCACGGCTCGTTCGACGTCGACGGCCTCGGCGAGACCGGCGTCAACGACGGCCTGATGTCGATCGACAACGGCCCGTACCAGTCGCTGCCGGACGCGAAGACGACCTTCTACCTCGGCACGCCGCCGCCGCCGCCGCCGGCGCGGTAGGGCCGGTCTGGCATCCTGAGGCCGTGGCAGCCCAGGCGCAGACCGTGCTGGTCGTCGAGGACGAGTCCTCGATCGCCTCGTTCGTCTCGCTCTACCTGAAGAACGCCGGCTACGCGGTGCGCACCGTCGCGACCGGAGGCGACGCGCTCGCGCAGGCCGAGTCCGAGCGTCCCGACCTGATCGTGCTCGACCTGATGCTCCCGGACATCGACGGGATCGAGGTCTGCCGACGGATTCGCAAGGGCTCCGACGTGCCGATCCTGATGCTGACCGCGCGGGACGAGGACGTCGACAAGATCATCGGCCTCGAGGTCGGCGCGGACGACTACCTGACGAAGCCGTTCAACCCGCGCGAGCTCGTCGCCCGCGTGAAGTCGATCCTGCGCCGCTCGGTGCCGGACCGCCGCGAGCTGGAGTCGAAGCAGATCGTGCACGGCGACCTCGAGATCGACGCCGGCCGGCGCGAGGCGCGCGTCAAGGGCGAAGAGGTCCAGCTCGCCCCGAAGGAGTTCGACCTGCTGTGGGAGCTGCTCGACCACCGCGGGCTCGTGCTCACGCGCGACCAGCTGCTCGAGCGCGTGTGGGGCTACACGTTCGCGGGCGACACACGCACGGTCGACGTCCACGTGCGCCAGCTCCGCCGCAAGCTCGGCGACGCCTCGCCGATCGTCACGGTGTGGGGGGTCGGCTACAAGGTCGCCCCTCCGCGGGACGCGGCCGTCAACGCCTAGTCGGCGGGGGCCGCGATGCTGCGGTCGCTCCGCTTCCAGCTCCCGGCGCTCTTCCTGCTCGGGATCGTCGTGTCCGGGCTCGTGTCGGCCGCGATCGCGCTGAGGCTGTTCCAGGGCTACGCCCAGACGCGCGCGAGCGACCAGGCCTACGACGAGGTGGCGCGCGAGGCGACCGGGCTGACGCAGCTGTACGTCCGGCGCGCCGGCTTCCAGCGCCTGTCGGCCAAGAACCTCGAGCTCGCGACCGGCGACCGCATCTTCTACACGGGCCTGAACCTGTTCCCGGGGCAGTCGCCGGCGTTCACGCCGCTGCCGAAGCGCGTCCTCAACCCGCGCGCGCTGCGGAATCGGACGAAGCCGTTGCGCTTCCAGTTCAGGGCGCCGCAGAGCGGCCAGATGCTGCTCGCGGCCGCGCGGCCGGTGACGATCGGGCACCAGACCCTCGGGATCCTGGTCGTCGCGAAGCCGAAGACGTTGCTCGAGCAGCGCTGGCTCGCGCTGATCGAGCGGCTGCTGCTCGCGTTCGCCGGCGGCGTCGTCGTCGCGGCCGCGTTCGCCTGGTACCTGTCGCGCCGCATCACGACGCCGGTGGTGCAGCTCTCGGCCGCGGCCGACCAGGTCGCGGCGGGGAACTACGACGTCGCGGTGCCGGCCGGCGGCGCCGGCGAGATCGGCGAGCTTGCCGACCGGTTCGACCAGATGACCTCCCGCCTGGCCGAGGCCGAGGAGCTCGAGCGCAACTTCCTGATGACCGTCTCGCACGAGCTGCGGACGCCGCTGACCGCGATCCGCGGGCACGTCGAGGCCCTGCGCGAGGGCGTCGTCACGGACGAGGAGCTGCGGGTCGCCTCGTTGACCGTGATCGCCGCCGAGGCAGAGCGGCTCGAGCGGCTCGTCGGCGACGTGCTCGACCTCGCCAAGCTCGACGCCCACCGCTTCACCGTCCTGCACGAGGAGGTGGACATGGGCCGCCTCGTGGACAGCGCGTACGCGGCCTTCAGCGAGGAGGCGCGGCGGCGCGGGATCGACTACCGCTGCGAGGTCGAGGCCGGGCCGGTGATCCTCTCCGACGGCGACCGCGTGCTCCAGATCATCTCCAACCTGCTCTCGAACGCCTTCCGCTGGACGCCCGACGGCGGCCAGGTCGGCGTCGAGCTGACGGCGACCGACGGCACCGTCTACGTCGTCGTCGCCGACAGCGGCCCCGGCGTGCCGCCGTCCCAGCGCGAGCGGATCTTCCGGCCGTTCTGGTCGCGCGGCGGGGGCGGGACCGGGCTCGGGCTCGCGATCGCGAGCGAGCTCGCGGCCGCGCTCGGCGGGCGCATCGAGCTCGAGTCGTCGGCCGAGAAGGGCAGCCGCTTCGAGCTCGTCCTGCCGACCCGGCCCCGGTAGCCTCCGCGCGTGGTCGCCGCCCCGGAGATCGTCGAGCTCCCACGCCGCCGCACGCCGCTGCGGGCCGCGCTCGTCGCCATGCGCCCGCGGCAGTGGTCGAAGAACCTGCTCGTCTTCGCCGGCCTCGTCTTCGCGGCGAAGCTCGGCGACCCGCTGCGCTGGCTCGAGGCGTGCGTCTGCTTCGTCGCGTACTGCGCCATCTCGAGCGCCGCCTACCTGGCGAACGACGTGCGCGACCGGCAGGACGACCGCCTGCACCCGGTCAAGCGCTCGCGCCCGATCGCGCGCGGCGAGCTCTCGGCGCGCGCGGCGCTGATCCTGGCGGGAGCCCTGGCGGTGCTCGCGCCGCTGCTGGTGGCGCCGCTGGGCGTTCCGTCGGTGTTGCTGGTGCTGGCGTTCGCCGCGCTCCAGGCCGGCTACACGATCCGGCTGAAGCACGTCGTGCTGCTCGACGTGTTGACGATCTCCGCGCTGTTCGTCATTCGCGCCGCCGCGGGCGCCGAGGCCGTCGACGTCCGCATCTCGCCGTGGCTCCTTCTCTGCACGGCGCTGCTCGCGCTCTTCCTCGCGCTCGCGAAGCGCCGAGGCGAGCTCGTCCTCGTCGGCGCGGGTCACACGCCCGGGCGGCCGGTGCTCGACGGCTACTCGCTGGAGCTCGTCGACCAGCTGACCGGGATCGTCGCGTCGGGCACCGTGATCGCCTACGCCGTCTACACGCTCACCGCCGGCCACTCGCGGGCACTGCTCGCGACCGTCCCGTTCGTCGTCTTCGGCGTCTTCCGCTACCTGCTGCTGATGCACCGCTACGACGTCGGCGAGGAGCCGGAGCAGGTGCTGCTGAAGGACGTCCCGATCCTGCTCGCGGTCGCCGGCTGGATCGTGACGGCGGCGGCGATCCTCGCGCTGACCTGAACCTGAAGCGCAGCCTCGTCCTCGTCGTCGCGCTCGCGGTCGCGGTCGTGGTCGCGCTCGCCGCCTACTCCGACGGCAAGCTCGGCGCCGAGCTGGCGAGCTTCCGCTGGGAGCTGTTCCCGCTCGCGCTCGCGCTGACGACGGCGAACTACGCGCTGCGCTTCTGGCGCTGGCAGCGCTACCTGGCGCGCGTCGACATCCACGTCCCGTTCGCGCGCAGCCTGTCGATCTTCACCGCCGGCCTGACGATGACGATCACGCCGGCGAAGCTGGGCGAGCTGCTCAAGTGCGCGCTGCTCCACCGCTCGTTCGAGGTTCCGGTCCGCCGTTCCGCCCCGGTCGTGCTCGCCGAGCGCGTGACGGACGCGAGCGGCGTGGTCGTGCTGGCGCTCGTCGGCGGCGCCGGTACCCGCAGCTGGCCGCTTCTGGTGGTCGCGGCCGTGGCCGTCGTGGGAGCGGTCGTCGTCGTGCGCAGCCCGCTGCTCGAGCGCTTCGCCTTCTTCGGCGAGGCCGCCGCGGCGTCGCGCGCGCTCCTGACCGTGCCGCTCTTCGTCGGGATGACGCTCCTGTCGGCGGCGTCCTGGTTCTTCGAGAGCCTGGCTGCCTACGTCTGCGTCCGCGGGCTCGACCTCGACCTCTCGCTGGGGGACACGATCGTCGTCTTCTCGCTCGGCAGCCTCGCCGGCGCAGCGTCGTTCCTCCCGGGCGGGCTCGGCGTGGCCGACGCGAGCATGACGGGGCTGATCCGGCTGCTCGGCGACGTGCCGAAGGCCGCCGCGGCCGCGGCGACCGTCCTGATCCGGCTCGCGACGCTCTGGTACGGCGTGGCGCTCGGTTTGCTCGGGCTGGCGGTGGAAGAGCGGCCCGCGAGGCAGGAAAACGGTCGCGCAGGCAGAGCCGCTGCGACCTCTTACGGGCGGCGTCGCAAGCGGGCGCCTTAGCCGGTGCGGCGCTCTTCCATGCGGTAGACGATCGCGTCCTCGCCGGCCTGGAGCTTCCGCTCGAGCGTCGACAGCCGCCGCTCGACCGACTTCCAGCTCGACGTGATCAGGTCGACGAGCAGGCCCAGGTCGTCGACGCGCGCGTGGCGCTCCGAGAGCAGGTCGCCCTCGATGCGCTCGAGCCGCCGGATCACCTGGTTCGTCAGCCCGCGGATCTCGGCGAGGTTGCGGCCGACGGGCCGGACCTGCTCCTGCAGCCCGTCCACGACCGCGTGCTCGACCCGCGCCGGGATCGTCGCCTCGAGCTCGGCGGCGGTCTGCGCGAGCTCCTCGACCTGTGCCCGTGCCCGTTCGAGCACGGCGTCCACCGCGGCCGCGTCGGGGCGCCCTTCGGCGGCTTCGCGGAGCCGCTCCCGTGCCCTCTCGATCGCGTCGTCGGTCATGGCGGAAGAGCGTAGAAGCGCGGTCGGATGGCACTCTGTGCGCATGGAAACGGTCGAGCGAGACGAGGTTCGCCTCGACGCGGGGCTCACGTACACGGAGGGCGAGCCCGTGCTCGTCACGATTCGGCGCCGTGGCCGGCGGTACGACCTGCGCGACGACGGCCGGGCGGTCGAGCTCGCCGGGCGGCCGCCGGGCTGGCGGGAGTCTGCCGCCGCTGCGGTCGGCGACTTCGGCCTGAACCTGACGCGAAGCGGCGTCGTCTCCGTCCCGGCGGTCGAGGGCGGCGTCGACCGCGACTGGCTTGCGCGCCGCGTCGCCGAGACGTCGCTGGCTGTGTACGACGCGCTGCTCGAGCTCGAGTGAAGGCCTCCGAGCTCGACTACGAGCTCCCGCCGGAGCTGGTCGCGCAGACCCCGCTCGAGCGGCGGGACTCTTCGCGGTTGCTCGTGCACGACCGCGCCGGCGGCGAGACGCTACACCGGCGCTTCGACCAGCTGCCGGACGTGTTGCGGGAGGGGACGCTCGTGGTCGTCAACGACACGCGCGTGCTGCCGGCGCGGCTGCGACTCGAGCGCCCGTGCGGGGGCGAGGCGGAGGTGCTGCTGCTCGAACGGCTCGGGTCGAACGGCACCTGGGAGGCTCTCGCGCGGCCGTCGCGGAAGCTGCGGCCGGGGCAGCGGCTCGGGCCGGTCGAGCTGATCGAGGGGCTCGGCGAGGGGCGGTGGAAGCTGCGGCTCGAGGGCTCGCCCGCGGGCGAGGCGCCGCTGCCGCCGTACATCCACGAGCCGCTCGCCGACCCCGAGCGTTACCAGACGGTCTACGCGAGGGCCGAGGGCTCGGCCGCGGCGCCGACCGCGGGGTTGCACTTCACGCCGGAGCTGCTCGCGCGGCTCGAGCTCGAGCGGGTGACGCTGCACGTCGGGCTCGACACCTTCCGCCCGCTCGCGGTCGACGTGGTCGAGGAGCATCCGCTGCACAGCGAGCGGTACGAGGTGACGGAGGCGGCGTGGGATCGCATCCGGGACGCCGAGCGGGTGCTGGCGGTGGGGACGACGACCGTGCGTGTGCTGGAGTCACTCGCGCGCGGGGCGCCGCTCGCCGGGCGGACGGAGCTGTTCGTCACGCCCGGCTTCGACTTCAAGCGCGTCGACGCGTTGGTGACGAACTTCCATCTCCCGCGCTCGACGCTGCTCGCGCTCGTGATGGCCTTCGCCGGCGTCGAGGAGACCCGGCGGCTGTACCGGCTCGCGGTCGAGGAGCGCTACCGCTTCTACTCGTTCGGCGACGCGATGCTGCTGCTGTGAGGGCCGAACGGCGCTGTGGACGGATCGACACGCACTCGGCGCAGTCCCGTGACGGACACGCGCTCCCGGCGCGAGTACGCTCGCAGCGGGAGCGAGGGTGGCCTACCAACCCCACCCAGGAGGGAGGGGGTGCGCTTCTTGGCTGAGGAGTCCGCGGTCAGGTCGGCCGGCGAGTGGCGGGTCTTCTGGCAGACGCGCGGGACGCAGGAGCTGCGCGACGTCCTCCACCGCTCATGGCCTCCGCTCGCGGCGGCCGGCGCCGACGCCCGCGCGGCCGCTCTCTTCCGGATCGCGGCCCTGCTCGGCAGCCGCGCCTCGGCGCAGGCGCTCGCGGACGAGCTCGGGCGCATCCGGCGCGGCCTCGGCGAGCAGCCGGTCCCGTTCGAGGATGCGCGGGCAGCCCAGGCGATCGCCGACTGGTTCGGAGAGGCGTCGGGGTGACCGCCTTCGCGCTCGAGGCGACCGACGGCGCCGCACGCACGGGCGTCCTGCGCACCGCTCACGGCGAGCTGCGCACGCCGGCGTTCATGCCGGTCGGGACGAAGGCCACGGTCAAGGCCGTCGACCCGGAGGAGCTCCGCGACCTCGGCGCTCAGATCCTCCTCTGCAACACGTACCACCTCCACTTCCGCCCCGGGGCCGACCTGATCGAAGAGCTCGGCGGCCTGCACGGTTTCATGGCCTGGGGCGGCCCGATCCTCACCGACTCCGGCGGTTTCCAGGTCTTCTCGCTGCGCCACACGATCCTGCGCCAGGACGACGAGGGCGTCACCTTCCGCTCGGTCTACGACGGCGACGAGGCGCGCTTCACGCCCGAGCTCGCCGCGCGGATCCAGCGGCAGCTCGGCTCGGACGTCGCGATGTGCCTGGACGTCGTGCCGCCGCCCGAGGCGTCGCGCTCGGAGCTCGAGCAGGCCGTGCGCCGCACGACGCTGTGGGCCGCGCGCCAGCAGCAGGCCGAGCGCGCGCCAGGCCAGCTGCTCTTCGGCATCGCCCAGGGCGGCGCCGACCCGGAGCTGCGGCGCCGCAGCGTGGAGGAGATCGCGGGGCTCGACCTCGACGGCAACGCGCTCGGCGGGCTCGCGATCGGCGAGCCGCGGGAGCAGATGCTCGAGACGACCGCGTGGGCCGCGGAGCTCCTGCCGCAGGACAAGGCGCGCTACTTCATGGGCATCGGCGACCCGGCGGGCGTGCTCGAGGTGATCGAGCGCGGGATCGACATGTTCGACTGCGTCCTGCCGACGCGCAACGCCCGCACCGGCAGCGCGCTGACGTGGGACGGCCAGCTGAACATCAAGGCCGCCCGCTTCGCGCGGGACGAGCGGCCGCTCGACGAGGGCTGCTCCTGCCCGGCCTGCGCGCGGTTCACACGCGCGTACGTGCGGCACCTCCTGAACCAGCAGGAGATCCTCGGGCTCCGCCTGCTCAGCCTGCATAATCTGCGCTTCCTGATCGACCTCGTGGCCGGGGCTCGCGCGGCGATCGAGCGAGGCGAGCTGCGGTCGTACAAGGCGGCGGCGCTGGAGCGTCTGGCGCCCGCCGAGGAGGCAACGTGGGCTACCTGATCATCATCGTCGTGCTGTTCGCGGTGATGTGGCTGTTCCTCGTGCGGCCGCAGCGGCGCCGGCAGGTCGAGCAGACACGGATGCAGGGCACGCTCGAGCCGGGGGACGAGGTCCTGACCGCCGGCGGCATCCACGGGACGGTGCGCGAGCTCCACGACGACCTCGTCCACGTCGAGATCGCGCCGGGCACCGTGATCCGCGTCGACCGCCGCGCGATCGCGAGCGTTGCGCAGGAACCGGAGGACGAAGGGGAAACGGAGGACGAGCCGCCGCCAACGCCCCATCCGGAGCAGGCCGCGCCCGACGACGCAAGCTAACCTGTTCCGACTCTTCGCGTGTCCAGCAGACGCTCACACCTGATTCTCGTCGGCCTGATCCTGGCCGCCCTGGCCGGGGTGGTCGCGCTCGGCATCCCCGGCTCGCCCGTGCACAAGAAGGTCACGCTCGGCCTCGATCTGCAGGGCGGGCTCGAGGTGGTGCTCAAGGCCGTGCCGCCGAAGAACCAGGCCGTCACCTCGGACGGCATGAACACGGCGATCTCGACGATGCGCAACCGCGTCGACTCGCTCGGCGTCTCCGAGCCCGAGATCCGCCGCCAGGGCAGCGACCAGATCGTGATCCAGCTCGCCGGCGTGCACGACCCGAACAAGGCCGCGCAGCTGATCGGCACGACCGCCCAGCTGCAGTTCTACGACCTCGAGGCCGACACGGTCTCGCCGTCGAACGACGGCGCGAACCACGTCGTCGCCACCGGCAGCCTCTACAAGCTCCTCAGCCAGGTCCAGGACGAGGCGAAGAAGGGCACGCCGAGCCAGTACTACCTCTTCGACAAGCACAAGCGGGTGATCGCGGGCCCCGAGGACACGCAGGCCAAGCTCCTCGACACGCCGAAGCTGAACGGCAAGGTGCCGAAGGGCGCCAAGGTCCTGGCCGTCCCGCAGAACCGGATCGTGATCTCGTGCGACGCTACGACCGGCTGTCCGGGCGTCCAGCAGGGCGACATCGCGCCGAACTACTACTACCTCTTCAAGTACTACCCGAACAGGGTCGTGAGCCCCGTTCCCGAGGCGACCGGCAAGGACCTGAACAACGGGGCGATCAGCGCGCAGATCGGGACGCAGGCCGGCCAGGGGAACGCGTTCGTCCAGCTGGGCTTCAAGAGCGAGGGCAACAGGAAGTTCCACGACATCACGCGCGCCGAGGCGCAGCGCGGCGCCGGGCTCGCGGCGGCGGCGGGCCAGACCAGCAGCGACCCGAACGTCGTCCAGCAGTACGCGCAGCACTTCGCGATCGTGCTCGACGGCAAGCTCCAGTCGACGCCGTACATCGACTACAAGCAGAACCCGGACGGCATCGACCCGAGCGGCGGCGGCGCGGAGATCTCGAACATCCAGTCGATCGGCCAGGCGAAGGACCTGGCGCTCGTGCTCAAGTCGGGCGCGCTCCCGTACCAGTTCCAGCAGATCGAGCGCACCGACGTCTCGGCGACGCTGGGCAAGGACTCGCTCAAGCAGGCGAAGACGGCGGCCCTGATCGGACTGCTGCTCGTCGCGCTCTTCCTGCTCGTCCTCTACCGCTTCCTCGGCGTCGTCGCCGTGATCGGCCTCGGCATCTACGCGGCCTTCCTCTACGCCGCGATCCTGCTCTTCAACGTGACGCTGACGCTGCCGGGCTTCGCCGGCCTGATCCTGACGATCGGAGTCGCGGCCGACGCGAACGTCGTCATCTTCGAACGCATCAAGGAAGAAGTACGGTCCGGGAAGTCCGTGCGCGCCGCCATCCAGGCCGGCTACGCGAAGGGCTTCCACACGATCGTCGACGCCAACGTCGTCACCGTGATCACGGCGCTCGTGCTGTTCGCGGTCGCGACCGCAGGCGTGAAGGGCTTCGCCCTGATGCTGATGATCGGCACGGTGATCTCCCTGATCACCGCGGTCGCCGCCACGCGCGCGATGCTCGGCCTGCTCGGCGGCTTCAGCTGGTTCGAGAACCCGCGCTTCATGGGCGCGGCCGGCCAGCAGCACGGCCGGTGGCTGCAGATCGACTTCATGCGCAAGCGCTACCTCTGGTTCGCGATCTCCGGTGTCGTGATCGCGATCTCGATCGGCGCGCTCGCCGTGAAGGGCCTCAACCTCGGCATCGACTTTAAGGGCGGCACGCAGGTGACGTTCACGACGCCCAAGCCGGTCTCGCTCTCGGATGTCCGCACCGCGACGACGACCATCTCCAAGGACAAGGAGCCGATCGTCCAGGGCCGCGGCAAGACCTACGGCGCCGAGAGCTACAAGAGCTTCCAGCTGCGCCTGCGCTCGCTCGGCAGCGCCGGGACGAGCCAGCTGAAGAGCGCGATGGAGACGAAGTTCCAGAGCAAGGCGATCCAGATCCAGACCGTCTCCGCGAGCTTCGGGAGACAGATCGCCCGCTCGGCGATCATCGCGATCCTCTTCTCGCTGCTCCTGATCATCCTCTACATCGCGATCCGGTTCGACTTCAAGTTCGCGGCGCCGGTGATCGTGGCCCTACTGCACGACATCATCATCACGATCGGCGTCTATGCGTTGCTCGGCCGCGAGGTGTCCAACTCGACGGTCGCGGCGGTGCTGACGGTGCTCGGCTACTCGATCTACGACACGATCATCATCTTCGACCGCATCAGGGAGAACATCCCGCTGATGCGGCGGGCGCCGTTCGCGACGATCGCGAACGTCTCGCTCTGGGAGACGATCAGGCGCTCGCTGGCGACGACGTTCATCACGCTGCTGCCGATCGTCTCGCTGCTGGTCTTCGGCGGCGCGACGCTGAAGGACTTCGCGTTCGCGCTGATGGTCGGGATCATCTCGGGCGCCTACTCGTCGATCTTCATCGCGGCGCCGCTGCTGACCACCTGGAAGGAGCGCGAGCCGGAGTACGCGCGGCGGATCGGGCAGGAGCCTGAAGGCGGGCCCGACGGCGGCGGCTTCGCGGCGCGTCTGCGGCCACGCGCGCCGAGCGGCGCCCCGGCCGGCGCGACCGACGGTGGCACGCTGGCGCTCGAGGAGGCCACGCAGGCGGCTGCGGCGCAGCCGGCACC
>DASSMZ010000081.1:0-9843 GCA_035688325.1 Gaiellaceae bacterium | reverse complement strand
GTCCACGGCGTCTCTACCGGACTGGACGTTGAGCGCGAACCCCACAATGCGCGAGCACGGCACCACCACGTTACGAAACCGCCGCGCGAACGCTCTTGAGCGGCACGAACAGCAAGCGCTTCGGGGTCAGGACGAGGAGCTGCGTCCCTGCGGCGCGATCGCGTCGCCGCGGAACGCGTACCCAAGCGCGCCGAGCCGGATCGCAATCTGTCGCGCACCGCGCCGGTTGTAGACCTTGAGCCGCGTTGAGCGGTGCTCGAGGGGCTGCCGTGCAAGACAGCGACCCGACCCTGATCAACCGCCTGCGGCCAGATCGCCGGGGCCCCGCTCAGGCGTGCTGCGCGGCGTTCCCGCGCTGTCGAACGAGGCGACGGCTCGCGTACGTTCCCGCCGCAGCAGCCAGCCGCCGCCACGACACGATGGCGCAGCCGATGAAGAACGCGAACAGGTGCTCGGTCGTGAGGATCGAGGGGTCGGGATGAAGCAACCACGCGACTCCGGCGAGCGCGCAGGTGGCGGCGGCGACGAGGGCGCGGTGTCGGTGATCGGCGCCGGCCCGACCCCAGGCCGTCGCGGTGATCGCGCCGACCCAAGCCCCTTGTATCGCCGAAACGCCGAAATCCGGCGTCACGACCGCTCTCGTGAACATGTGCGGATCCGCCAGCCGCGTCGATCCGATGATCGCGTACACCAGCAGCGTCGACCCCGCATGGCCCATTGCCGCAGCCAGCCAGAACGTCCGCGCTCCGCAGAATCGAAGCGTCGCCGCGGCGAGCAGGCCGAACGCCGCTAGACCGATCAGAGCCGGGCGGTCGACGATGAGGGCGCTCGCCGGAACCACCCACACCTGACCCGACGCGATCTTCGCCGCGCTGCCGACGAAGGGGCTCAGCGGTAGCTCGTGGGCGCGGGTCGCAAAGGTCAGCGCAGCCACGACGATGACGAGCCCCACACCGCTCGCCCATCCCGCCAACGATGCTCTTCGCGCCGTCCGACCATGGCCCACGGCGGCGCGGCCAAGGATTCGACCTTTACCTCCGTGCACTCGGAACACGGTACCGCGCGGGGACGTCGATCGGGACGGTGACGTCGAGCGAGCCGGCTGCTGCGGTCGGGTGACGCGAGAGCGCCGACGCGCTCGCCCGTGCCACGGCTCCGTGGGCGCCGTGGTAGCGGTTCACGCCGAAACCCACCTCTCGAGCGGGTTTCCGGCTTGTTCTGGCGAGAGCGGGCGGCGGGAATCGAACCCGCATAACTAGCTTGGAAGGCTAGGGCTCTACCATTGAGCTACGCCCGCGGACGCGCCGCAAGCCTAGCTCGGCGGCTCGTCGGCCAAGGGCTCCAGCGCGCCCGCCGTCGGCTCGAGCTCTCCCGACTCGAGGCCGGACTTGAGCCGCCGCGCGAGGGCCAGCGCCTCGCTCTCCTGCTCCGGCAGCAGCACGCTCGTCACGGCCGCGAGATGCTCGTCGCCGCTGAACAGCTCGACGTCGACCGTGCGCAGCTCGCGCCGCGGGATGTAGGGGTCGTCCGGGACGCCGATCCGGATCGTCACCTTGCGCCCGTCGGGCAGCGTCGCCGGCAGCTCGACCGGGTTCCCGTTCAGGCTCACTGCGCCATCCTCTCACGTGCGCGAGCCGCGGAAACGTCCGACCTGCCCGCGATCCTCCGCCCGTGATCCCGGAGCGCCTGGTTCGCTTTCGGCTGCGCACCGTCCTGTCGCTGCTGCTGACGATCATCGCCGTCGCGGTCGTGCTCGAGGTGATCTGGATCGCGCGGCACGTCCTGACGTGGGTCGTCATCTCGCTCTTCCTCGCGCTGGCGCTGAACCCCGCGGTCGAGTGGCTGCAGGGCCACGGGATCAAGCGCCGCGGAGCGGCCGCGGCGGTCACGTATCTGCTCGCGCTGGTCGCGATCGTCGCGATCGGCTTCACCTTCGTGCCCACGCTCGTGCACCAGGTGAACGAATTCGTGCAGAAGCTCCCCGACTACGTCCACGACATCACGCACGGGCGCGGCCGGCTCGGCTTCCTCGAGACGAAGTACCACATCCAGCAGCGGATCGAGTCGGCGGTGAAGCACGGTGGCGCGACGAAGGTGCTCGGCCTCTCCGGCGTCGCCATCTCGGTCGCGAAGAGCGTGATCTCGATCGTCGTCGCGACGATCACGATCCTGTTCATGACGTACTTCATGCTGCTCGAAGGCCCGTCGTGGGTCGAGCGCTTCTACCGGCTCCTGCCCGAGCGGTCGCAACCGCGCTGGCGCAAGGTCGGCAACGAGATCTACCGGACGGTCGGCGGCTACGTCACGGGCAACCTGCTGATCAGCGTGATCGCGGGCGGGCTGACGACGATCGTGCTGCTGATCATGGGCGTGCCCTACGCGGTCGCGCTCGGCCTGATCGTCGCGATCCTCGACCTGATCCCGCTTGCAGGCGCCACGATCGCGGCGATCCTGATCGGCGTGGTCGCGTTCCTGCACTCGATCCCCGCCGGGATCGTCGTGATCGTGTTCTTCATCGTCTACCAGCAGATCGAGAACCACCTGCTGCAACCGGTCGTGTACGGCCGGACGGTCCAGCTCTCGCCCCTCGCCGTGCTGATCTCGATCCTGATCGGCGCCGAGCTCGCCGGGATCATCGGTGCGCTCGGAGCGATCCCGGTCGCGGGCTCGATCCAGGTCGTCGTGAACGACTGGCTCGAGCACCGGCACGAGCGCCCGGCGCCGGCCGCGCTCTGACGCTCTAGTTCCGCGCCGTCCCTGCCGATGGGAACGGCATGCGCAGCAAGTCGAGGACGGTCGCGGCGCTCGCAGCGGTGGTGGTCGCGGTCGTCGCGCCGGCGCAGGGGTCGGCGCGCCCGCAGAGCTCGGCGGTCCCGGAGGCGCAGCTGCAAGGGAAGCTGCTCGACCAGATCAACGCCTTCCGCGCGGCGCACGGCCTCACGCGGCTACGCGTCTCCGCCGCCCTCGGCGCGGCCGCCGACGGACACTCCGCCCAGATGGCGCGACTCGGCTACTTCAGCCACGACTCGGCGAACGGCCAGTCGTTCTCGGCGCGGATCGCGCAGCGGTACCCGGCGCGCGGCTACCGCAGCTGGTCGGTCGGCGAGAACCTCGTCTGGGGCGGGCCGGAGATCGGCGCCGCGCAGGCCTTCCGGCTCTGGCTCGCGAGCCCGCCGCACCGGGCGAACCTGCTGAACGCGCGCTGGCGCGAGATCGGCCTCGGCGCCGTGCACTCCTCGAGCGCCCCCGGCGTCTACGGCGGCGGCCCCGCCACGATCGTCACCGCCGACTTCGGCGCCCGGACCAGATAGCGCCTACCCTTACCCCGCGGGCGCCTGTAGCTCAGCGGAAGAGCGACGGCCTTCTAAGCCGTTGGTCGGAGGTTCGAATCCTCCCAGGCGCATGCGGTTGGAACTCGGCGGACGCGGGTACCAAGGCCGCCATGGGAATCGTCATCAGCCTGATCCTCATCGCCTTCGGGGCGATCCTCACCTGGGCCGTCAACACGAGTGGCGGCACCGTCGACCCGCAGGTCGTCGGCGTCGTCCTGATGGTCGTCGGGATCGTCGTCTTCCTCATCTCCCTCGTGCTCTGGCGCACCTGGTGGGGCGCCGGCTTCTGGGGCTGGGGCCCGCCCGGGTACGGCGACCCCGGCGCGCCGGCCGGCGTCGTGCGACGCCGCGTTTACCGGCCCGCCGTGCGGCGAACGACGTACGTGGAGGAAGACCCGCCCCCACCGGCGGCGCCTCCCGCGCCGTAAGGCACACCCGACCAACCGAAAGGGGTTCATCGTGGCCAACGAGCTGCAGGGCAAGCGCGTGGCGTTCCTCGCCACGGACATGGTCGAGCAGGTCGAGCTGACCGAGCCGTGGAAGGCGGTCCAGGAGGCCGGCGCCACCGCCGAGCTCGTCTCCCTCGAGGAGGGCGAGATCCAGGGCTTCGACCACTACGACAAGGCGGACACGTTCAAGGTCGACCGCTTGGTCGAAGAGGCGCGCGCCGGCGACTACGACGCGCTCGTCGTCCCCGGCGGGGTCGGCAACCCCGACACGATGCGGGCGAACGAGAACGCCGTCCACTTCGTGCGCGAGTTCTTCGAGCAGAACAAGCCGGTCGGCGTGATCTGCCACGGGCCGTGGATGCTGGTCGAGGCGGGCGTCGTCCGCGGCCGGCGCGTCACGTCGTGGCCGAGCCTGCAGACGGACATCCGCAACGCCGGCGGCGAGTGGGTCGACGAGCAGGTCGTCGTCGACAACGGGCTCGTCACGAGTCGCAAGCCCGACGACCTGCCGGCGTTCAACGCCAAGCTCGTCGAGGAGTTCGCCGAGGGCAAGCACGCGGAGCAGAGCCGGTCCGTCCAGGCGGACGCGACGCCGTCCTAGTGCCGCGCGCGGCGCTGCTCGACGTCGACGGCACGCTGATCGACGCGAACTACCACCACGCGCTCGCGTGGTACCGGGCCTTCCGCCGGAGCGGGATCACCCTCCCGCTCTGGCGGATCCATCGGCACGTCGGCATGGGCGGCGACCAGCTCGTCCCGGCGCTCGTCGGCGAGTCGGCCGACCGCCGCGTCGGGAACGCGGTGCGCGCCGTCCGCAGCGAGGAGTACGAGCGGCTGATCGACGAGGTCGCGCCGCTCGCCGGTGCGCGCGAGCTGATGCTCGACCTGCGGGAACGCGGGCTGACGGTCGTGCTCGCGAGCTCGTCGCCGCAGCGGGAGATCGACCACTACCTCGACCTGCTCGACGCCCGGGACGTCGCCGACTGCTGGACGACGGACGACGACGTCGAGTCGACGAAGCCCGAGCCGGACCTCGTGCGCGCGGCGCTCGCGAAGGCCGGCACGGGCGAGGGCGTGATGGTCGGCGACACGCCGTGGGACATCGCGGCCGCGCGGAAGGCCAGCGTCGACACCATCTGCGTGATCAGCGGCGGCTTCTCGGAGCAGGAGCTCCGCGACGCAGGCGCCGCCGCCGTCTTCGAGTCGGTCGAAGAGCTGCGGCGGCGTCTGGACGAGACGCCGCTCCGCGCGTAGGCGCTTCGCGCGCGCATGGCCCCGGGAGGAGTCGAACCTCCGCACGCGGATTCGAAGTCCGCCGCTCTTCCGCTGAGCTACGGGGCCAGGCTCGAAGGGTGGCGGAGGGGACTCGAACCCCCGACCACCGGGACCACAACCCGGGGCTCTACCAACTGAGCTACCGCCACCGCGCAGCTCGGACAGGATAGCCCGTGCCGAAGGGGGAGCTAGGCCGCGCTCGCGGGGATGTGGCGCCGGATGAGCGCCTGCACGAGCTCCTGCTGAAGGCGGACGAGCTCCGCTCGGTTGCGCTCCAGCTCGTCGCGCGAAGCGCCGACGGCGCGCAGGGTCTGACGCTCGTAGACGACGCCGCGAATCTCGTCGCTGAGCGACTCGACGGTGGGAAGTTCGACGACGATTGCGTTCATGACCGAGTGTAGGACCGCGTCCCGGGTGATTAGTTAGGCAGGCCCGGTTTCCTCCGTCGCGGCTCTATCCTTCTCCGCACCGCGGGCGTGGCGGAACTGGCAGACGCGGCGGGTTTAGGTCCCGTTGGAGCTAGCGCTCCTTAGAGGTTCGAGTCCTCTCGCCCGCATCGGCTCGACCCCGATAGCGGAATGGACGTTCTTGGTGCTATGACGCCGTGCGTCCCCCGGGGTCTGGCCGAGGAGCTGGCCGACACGAACGACAGAAGGGGCCGGGCTCGCCGGGCCCCTTCTGTCCGAGCGTCCGGCGTGCGACGCTTGGGCGATGGACGTGCCGGACGTCCGTTACGCGCGGAGCGGGGAGGTCGCGCTCGCGTACCAGCTGTTCGGGACCGGGCCGCTGGAGGTGGTCTTCGCGCCGCAGTGGATCAACAACCTCGAGCTCGCGTGGACGAACCCGCTCTTCGCGCGTTTCTTGATGCGGCTGGGCTCCCTCGGGCGAGTCGCGTTCTTCGACCGGCGCGGGACCGGGCTCTCCGACCGGCTCGCTGCCAACGACGCGCCGCCGCTCGAGACCCTCGTGGAGGACCTCGAGGCGGTCGTGGGCGCGGCCGGGTTCGAGCGGCCGCTGCTGTTCGGCGGGTCGGACGCCGCCAGCGTCTGCGCGCTCTTCGCGGCGACGCGCCCGCACCGGGCGTCGGCCCTGATCGCGTACGGACCGGAAGCCCGCGGCACCGCGGCGCCCGACTATCCCTGGGCGTGGTCGGTCGAGGAGTGGCACGACTACCTGACGGAGCTCGCGAGCGGCTGGGGGACGGACGCGTACACGAGCCGGATCTTCGAGTGGCTCGTCCCGTCCGAGCGGGCCGACGGGGAGCAGCGGGCGTGGTGGCGGGCGATGATGCGCCTCTCCGCGACGCCGAGCTCGATGCGGGCGCTCGAGGCGATCTGGGCCGAGCTCGACATCAGGCCGGTGCTGCCGACGATCCAGGCGCCGACGCTCGTGCTCCATCGCGTCGGCGACCCGGTCGAGGACGTCGAAGCCGGGCGGGACTTCGCGTCGCGAATCGCCGCCGCCCGGTTCGTAGAGCTGCCGGGGGACGACTGGCCGGTCTGGGCGGGCGACCAGGCGTTGCTGTTCGCGGAGATCGAGTCGTTTCTACGAGACATCAGCGACGAGGCGGCCGAGCTGGACCGCGTGCTCGCGACGATCCTCTTCACCGACATCGTCGGCTCGACCGAGCTGGCGGCGTCGCTCGGCGACCGGCGCTGGCGCGAGCTCCTCGAACGGCACCACGCGGTCGTGCGCGCGTTGCTCGGTCGCTACCGGGGCGTCGAGCAGGACGTGGCGGGAGACGGCTTCTTTGCCGCCTTCGACGGCCCGGCACGTGCCGTGCGCTGCGCGCAGGCGATCGTCGACGCGCTCCGGCCGCTCGAGCTCGAGATCCGCGCCGGCGTCCACACGGGCGAGGTCGGAACCTCGGCCGGGAAGGCGAGCGGGATCGCGGTGAACATCGCGGCGCGCGTGGCGGCCCTCGCAGACCCGTCCGAGGTGCTCGTCTCGCAGACGGTCAAGGACCTCGTCGCGGGGTCGGGGATTCGCTTCGACGCCCGCGGCGCTCAGGGGCTGAAGGGCATCGACGGCTCCTGGCAGCTCTTCGCGGCGGCCGCCGATCGCTGAGGCGCGAAGACGGAATACTGCCGCTGTGATCGCGCACTGGGACGAGGTCGAGGCGCACCGGCTCGAGCGGGGGCCGATGGCCGCGACGTGGCAGTGGCTCGGGGCCGCGGCGGGCGCCAGGACAGTCGGGATCAACCGTGTCCGGGTCGAGCCGGGTCGATTGCCGACGCCGCCGCACTCGCACGGGCTCTCGGAGGAGATCTACTACGTGCTCGGCGGCTCCGGCCTGCTCTGGCAGGACGGCGCCGTCTGCGAGGTGCGCGCCGGCGACACGGTCGTCCAGGTGGCCGACCGCTACGAGCACACGTTCCGGGCCGGACCCGACGGCCTCGAGTACCTCGTCTTCGGCACGCGGCACCCGGTCGAGTACGGCTGGCTGCCGCGCTCGCGGGCCGTGCGCCTCGGGTACCCGTGGGTCGAGGGGCGGGTCGACGACCCGTGGGAGGTCGAGGCAGAGGTCGGGGAGGTCGAGTTCGCCGAGCCCGGCGAGCGGCCCTCGAACGTGGTCGCGTTCGACGAGCTGCCGGTCGACGAGGTCGGCCACAAGGAGCTTGCGGGCAGCGCCGGCTCCGAGCGGTCCGGGCTCAACTGGCACCGCTCCGAGCACGGCCGCCGCGCGGTGCCGCCGCACTGCCACGCGGCCGAGGAGGAGGCGTTGGTGGTGCTCGAGGGGAGCGGCACGCTCGAGCTGCTGCCGACGCCGACGGCGGCCGAGCGCGGCGTGGAGCCAGAGGTACACGGGCTACGTCCGGGCCATCTGGTCTCGCGTCCGCCCGGGACGCGGATCGCGCACTCGATCGTCGGCGGCCCGGGCGGCATCTCGTACCTCGCGTACGGGACCCGGGAGCCGAACGACGTCGCCTACTACCCGCGCTCGAACAAGGTCTACTTCCGGGGCGTCGGCCTGATGGCGCGACTCGAGCACCTCCGGTACGACGACGGCGAGCCGGACGACTTCTGACGGCGGGCCCTCGGGCCTTTGCTTGAATGGTCAAGGCGATGGCGACGCAGGTCGAGGAGCTGCCGGACAACAAGGTCCGGCTGACAGTCGAGGTGCCGCAGGCCGACCTCGAGCACGCGGTCGAGCACGCGACGCACGACCTCGCCGAGTCGGTCAAGGTCCCGGGCTTCCGCCAGGGCAAGGTGCCGCCGCAGGTGCTGCAGGCCCGGATCGGGCGCGAGCGCATCTTCCGCGAGGCGGTCGAGAGCCACATCGGCGGCTGGTTCCTGAACGCCGCCGCCGGCACGCGCATCCGCCCGGTCGCGGCGCCGGAGTACCAGTACGAGCTCCCGACCTCGGAGGAGCACGAGTTCTCGTTCACCGCGACCGTCGCCGTGCAGCCGAAGCCGGAGCCGGCCGACTGGACGCAGCTCGAGGTTCCGTACGAGGAGCCCGAGATCCCCGACGGCGTCGTCGACGAGGAGGTCGAGGCGCTGCGGGAGTCGGTCGCCGAGCTCGCTCCGGTCGAAGGCCGACCGGCGAAGACCGGCGACGTCCTCGTGATCGATGCGCTCGACGAGAACGGCGAGGGGCAGCGCGACCTCGTCGTCGAGCTCGGCTCCGGACGACTCGTCGAGGAGATCGAGCGCGCGCTCACCGGCGCCTCGCAGGGCGAGACGAAGCAGGTCGACTTCGAGGCGGCCGACGGCGAGACCGCGAAGGCGAGCGTCGAGGTGAAGGAGATCAAGGAGAAGGTGCTGCCGCCGGTCGACGACGAGCTGGCGCGCGCCGCGAGCGAGTTCGACACGCTCGACGAGCTGCGCGCCGACATCGAGCGGCGCGTGCGCGAGGTGCTCGAGGAGGAGGCCGAGACGCGCTTCCGCGCGGAGGCGGTCGACCGGCTCGTCGAGGCCTCGAAGGTGCAGGTCGGCGGGCCGCTCGTCGAGGCGCGCACGCGCGAGCTGCTGAACGGGCTCGGGCGCTCGCTCGAGAGCCGCGGCATCAGCGCCGAGGCGTACTTCCAGCTGTCCGGCCAGACGGCCGAGGAGCTCGTGCAGCGGATGAGCGCCGAGGCGGCGCTCTCGGTCGCGCGCGAGCTCGTGCTCGAGGCGGTCGCCGACCAGCTCGGCCTCCAGGTCGACGATGCCGAGATCGAGGAGCTGATCCGCGAGCAGGCCGAGCTCGCCGACGACGATCCCGACGAGGCCGTCAAGCGCGTGTTCGACTCCGGCCGCCAGGAGGTGCTGCGCTCCGATCTGCGCCTGCGCAAGGCGCTCGACCGCGTCGCCGCCGAGGCGAAGCGCATCCCGCCCGAGGTCGCGCGCGCCCGCGACGAGCTCTGGACCCCTGACAAGGACTCCCCTCAGACCGAGACGAAACTGTGGACCCCCGGCAGCAAGGAGCCAGCATGAGCCCGTTGATCCCGATGGTGATCGAGCAGACCTCGCGCGGCGAGCGCTCGTTCGACATCTACTCCCGCTTGCTCAACGAGCGGATCATCTTCCTCGGAACGCCCATCGACGACCAGATCGCCAACCTGATCATCGCGCAGCTCCTGCACCTGGAGTCCGAGGACCCCGACAAGGACGTGTCGATCTACATCAACTCGCCGGGCGGCTCCGTCTACCACGGGCTCGCGATCTACGACACGATGCAGTTCATCAAGCCCGACGTGCAGACGATCTGCGTCGGCACGGCGATGTCGATGGGGGCGCTCCTGCTGGCCGGCGGCGCGAAAGGAAAGCGGATGGCGCTGCCGAACGCCAAGATCCTCATCCAC
>DASSMZ010000133.1:0-7826 GCA_035688325.1 Gaiellaceae bacterium | reverse complement strand
CCAGGGTGTGGAGACGCTGATCGGCGGCGACGGCAACGACGTGATCGACGGCAACAAGGGCAACGACACGGCGCTGATGGGCGCCGGCGACGACGTCTTCGTCTGGGATCCAGGCGACGGCAGCGACATCGTCGAGGGCGGGGACGGCCGCAACGACACGATGCGCTTCAACGGCGCGGCCGCGGCCGAGCAGTTCACCCTCTCGGCGAACGGCAACCGGCTCCGTCTCTTCCGCGACGTCGGCAACGTCACGATGGACGTCGCCGGTGTCGAGAGCGTCGACGTCAACGCCCTCGGCGGCGCCGACCTGGTCACTGTCGGCGACCTCAGCGGAACCGGCGTGGGCAGCGTCAACGTCGATCTCGCCGGAGCCCTCGGTGGAACGGCGGGCGACGGAGCCATCGACCGGGTGGTCATGAACGGCACCGCAGGCGACGACGCGATCGGCGTCAGCGGCGACTCCGGCCAGGTGACGGTGGGAGGTCTCGCCCCGCTCGTCACGATCTCCAACCCGGAGGCGACCGACCACCTCGAGCTCGATGACCTGCAAGTCGGCGACACCGTGAACACGGCCGGGCTGGCCGCCGGCGCGATCCAGGTGTTCATCGACGGATCGCCCCTGTAACCCGAACCCCTCACCACGGCTCAACGCGGGGCCTCCGAGTCGGAGGCCCCGCCGTTCTTCGTATGATCGAGCCGTGGCCGCTGCGCCGGCGATCGAGACCTCTGGGCTCTCGAAGACCTACGGTGGCCGGGTTCGTGCGCTCTCGGAGCTCGACCTACGGGTCGAGCGGGGAGAGGTCTTCGGCTACCTGGGACCGAACGGCGCCGGCAAGAGCACGACGATCCGGATCCTGCTCGACCTGATCCGCCCGACGGCCGGCGCCGCCTTGCTGCTCGGCCGCGACTCGCGCCGCGGAGGCGTGCAGGCGAGGCGCCTCGTCGGCTATCTGCCCGGCGACCTGCGCCTCTACGACCGGCTCACCGCGCGCGAGCAGCTCGACTCGCTCGCGCGGCTCCGCGGCGGTGTCGACCCGAGCCTGCGCGACCAGCTCTGCGAGCGCTTCGGCGTCGTGCTCGACCGCCCGATCCGCCAGCTCTCGAAGGGCAACCGCCAGAAGGTCGGCGTCGTGCAGGCGTTCATGGATCGCCCGCAGCTCGTGATCCTCGACGAGCCGACGTCCGGCCTCGACCCGCTCCTGCAGGCCGAGTTCCGCGACCTGCTGCGCGAGACCGCCGCCGACGGCCGCACCGTCTTCCTGTCGTCGCACTCGCTCGACGAGGTCCAGCACGTGGCCCACCGGATCGGGATCATCCGCTCCGGCCGGCTCGTCGACGTCGACTCGGTCGAGCGGTTGCGGGAGCGCGCGCTCCGCCACGTGACCGTCGCCTTCGGCGAGCCGGTCGACGCCGGCGCGTTCGCCGCGCTCGACGGCGTGCGGGTCGAACGGGCCGACGGCGCGACGATCCGGCTCTCGGCGCCGGAGCCGGCGCTCGACGCGATCGTCAAGGAGGCGGCGCGGCACCGGGTCGTCGACCTCGTCTCGGAGCCGGCCGACCTGGAGGAGATCTTCCTCGAGTTCTACGAGGAGCCCGATGGCCGCTGAGCTGCTGCGCCGCGGCCTGCTCGACCACCGGCGCGCGCTCGCCGGCTGGTGTCTCGGCATCGTCGGCTACTGCGTGCTCGTCGCGTCGATCTACCCGTCGATCAAGGGCTACTCCGGCTTCGAGAAGCTCGTGCAGCAGTACCCGACGGCGCTCAAGTCGCTGTTCTCGATCGGCGGCGACATCACGACCGGCGCCGGGTTCCTCGACACCGAGCTCTTCAGCCTGATGCTCCCGCTGCTCGTGCTGACGCTGGCGATCGGGTCGGGCGCCCGGACGTTCGCCGGCGAGGAAGAGACGGGCCGGCTCGAGCTCGTGCTCGCCTACCCGCTGCGGCGGCGCAACGCGGTGCTCGCGAAGGCGGCGGCGCTCGCGGCGGAGATCGCGGTCGTCTGCGCGGTCGGGTTCGCGGCGCTGGCCGTGCTCGACGGGATCGTCGGGCTCGGGCTCGACTTCGGCCATCTGGCCGAGGCGCTGCTCGGGATCGCCGTGCTCGGCCTGCTCTTCGGCTGGGTCGCGGTCGCGGTCGGGGCGGCGTGGCCCAGCAAGCTGCTCGCGCTCGGCGTGCCCGCCGGCTACGCGGCCGCGGCATACCTCGTCGGCGGGCTGCACTCGCTCGCCGGCTGGCTCGACCCGCTGCGCGTCCTGTCGCCGTTCTGGCTCGTCGGGCAGTCGCCGCTGCAGAACGGCTTCGACGGCTGGGGCGTGCTCGCGGTGTCGCTCGCCGCGGTCGCGGTGCTCGCGGCCGGCGCGCTGCTCGTCGAGCGGCGCGACCTGGAGCTGCCGTGATCCGGCGCAGGCTGACCGTCCACGGCCTCGTCCAGGGCGTCGGCTTCCGCTACTCGCTCGCGCGGCAGGCGCAGTCGCGCGGCGTCAGCGGCTCGGCGGCCAACAGGCCCGACGGCACGGTCGAGGTCGTGCTCGAGGGCGAGCCCGACGCGGTCGAGTCGCTCGTTCGCTGGTGCGAGCAGGGCCCGCGCGGCGCGGTCGTCCGTCGGGTCGAGCTGGCCGAGGAGCAGCCGGAAGGGCTGCGCGGCTTCGCTACCGGCTAGAGGTGGCGCGAGAGCCACTCGCGAACGTGGCTCCACGCGTCCACGTGGTGCTGGCGCTCGCTCCAGCCGTGCCCCTCGCGCGGGAAAACGACGAGCTCGGCCTCGCAACCGTGCTCGACGAGCGCGTTGTAGAACTCCACCGCCTGGCCGAGCGGCGTGCAGAGGTCGTCCTCGCCGTGGACGATCAACGTCGGCGTCTTGCACTTCGCCGCGTGGTAGAGCGGCGAGCGCTTCGTGTACTCGCCCTCGGGGTCGAGCGGGTCGGCCTGCAGGTAGAGCCGGTCGAACTGGCCGATGTTCGTCGTGAAGTGGAAGCTGACCCAGTCGGTGACGACCGCGAACGGCATCGCGGCGGCGAAGCGGTCGCTCTGGGTGACCGCCCAGCAGGACATGAAGCCGCCGTAGCTGCCGCCGCTGATCGCGACGCGGTCGCCGTCGACGATCCCGTCGCGGACGAGCGCGTCGATGCCGGTGATGATGTCCTGCAGGTCGCCGCCGCCCATGTCGCCGAGGTTCGCCTCCGCGAACTCGGGGCCCCAGCCGACGCTGCCGCGCACGTTCGGCAGCAGCGTCGCCACGCCCTCCGACGCGTAGAGCTGCGGGTAGCCGTTGGCCGGCGCGAACTGCCACGTCCACGACCCCGTCGGGCCGCCGTGGACGTCGACCACGAGCGGAAGGGGGCCGTCGCCGCGCTCGCGCGGCAGCGCCAGCACGCCCTGGATCTCGAGGCCGTCGAACGACGTCCAGCGGTAGTCGCGCCATTCGACCGTCGCCAGCTCCTCGCTGACGCCGGCGTTGACGCTCGTCAGCGCGCGGCGACCGCCGTTCTCGAGCAGCACGATCTCTGCCGGCTCGTCGGTGCTCTCGACGGCAAGGGCGATGCGCGACCCGTCGGCGCTCGCCGCGAAGCGCGGGTTGTAGCGGTTGCCGAGCGTGAGCTGGCCGCTCAGCAGCTCGAGGTAGCTGCCGTCGAGGTCGAGCCGTCCGGCGAACGAGCCGGCCTCGCGCCAGCCCGCGACCCAGAGCCCGTCCTCGTCGGCGAACTCGACCCACGTCGCGTGCAGCTCGGCGGCAAGCGCGCCCTGGCCGAGGACGTGGACGGTGCCGGTCAGCGTGCCGCGGTCGGACGAGAAGCCCTCGACGAACGCGACCTCCCCGCCGGGCGAGATCGCCGGCGACTGGAGCTGCCACCTCGGGGTGTGCACGCGCTCGACCGTCCGGGCCTCGAGGTCGATCAGCCCGATCCACGCGTCGTACCAGGCGCTCTCGGACGGGTCGTCGGTGCAGACGGCGACGGCCCTGCCGCCGGCCCAGTCGAGCTCGAAGACGTTCGTTCCCTCGGGCGTCGCGTCGCGCGCCTCGCCGGTCGCGGCGTCGACGACCCAGAGCCGCCGCCAGAACTGCGCGGGCCTGATCACCCTCGGGTCCTGCGCCGCCGCGCCGGCCTCCTCGATCTTCTTCGCGGAGGCGGCGCCCGCCATGTCGGCCCCGATGTCGGCCGCGAGCACGAGCAGCTGCGAGCCGTCGGGCGACCAGCGCAGGTCCTCGACCGATCCGGCGATCTCGCCGAGCTCGGCGCCGTCGACCCGGAGCGAGAGCCGACCCTCGTGGCCGCTGTCCGAGGCGTACGCGAGCCGCGATCCGTCGGGCGACAGGCGCGGCAGCGAGCCGGGCTCGCCCTCGCGCAGCTCGCCGTCGATTTCGCCGCTCCAGATGCGCGACTCGATCGCCTTGCCCCGCTCGCGGTACGAGGCGGAGACGGCGAATGCGACCCGCGTCCCGTCCGGCGAGAGCGTCACGTCGGCGAACCGCTTGAGCCGCAGCGCCAGCTCGGGCGTGACCTTCTCGGCAGAGCGAGCGACTGCGTCCATCCGGCGATGCTACGTCACGCAACCGCGCCCGTAATAGCATCGCTGCATGGCTGCTCCCGTGCGCAGCTCGCGCTCGATCGAGGTCGCAGCGCCGCCGGAGGTCGTCTGGGACGTCCTGACGGGCTTCGCGGACTGGCCGAAGTGGAACCCGGACGTGAAGTCGATGTCGTTCGACGGGCCGCTCGAGCCCGGCTCGAGGTTCCGGTGGAAGTCGGGTCCGGGGACGATCGTCTCGACGCTCGAGGAGGTCGACCCGCCCCGCCGCGTCCGCTGGCGCGGCAGGACGATGTCGATCGCTGCGCTGCACGAGTACCGGCTGGAGCCGCGCGACGGCGGCACCCGCGTCGAGACCGAGGAGACGTTCTCCGGCCTGCTCGCGAGGCTGATGCGCGGTTCGCTGCAGAAGACGCTCGACCGTGCGCTCGAGCAGGGCCTCGAGCAGCTAAAGGCCGAGGCCGAGCGGCGAGGCAGCAGCTAGGCGCCGGCCAGCGGCAGCGTGAAGGCGACGCGTGCGCCGCCGCCGGCGCGGTTCTCGGCCCAGATCCGCCCGCCGTGCGCCTCGACGAGGCCCTGTGCGATCGCGAGGCCGAGCCCCGACCCGCCGCTCGCCCGCGTGCGCGAGTCGTCGGCGCGCCAGAAGCGCTCGAACATCCGCTCCTGCGCGTCCACGGCCAGCCCCTCGCCCTCATCCTCGACCGCGACGACGACGTGGTCGGCGTCCTCCTGCACGACGACCGCGACCTCACCGTTCGGCCGCGAGTGCCGGACCGCGTTGCTGAGCAGGTTCAGCAGCACGCGCTGCACCTTGTCCGGCGCGACCTTGACGGCCGCGTCCGGCGGCTCGACGCGCGTCGCGAGCTGCACCTCGCGTGCGCGCGCGTCCGCGGCGAGCGCCTCGACGCACGACGAGACGAGCTCGCCGAGCGAGACCTCGCGCAGCTCGAGCGTGAGCGCCCGCGCGTCGATCAGCGCCAGCTCGAACAGGTCGTCCACGAGCCGCGAGAGGATCTCCGTCTGCGCGCGCACCGCGGGCAGGTACTCGTCCGGCGTCGCCAGCCCGTCCTCGAGTGCCTCGACCATCGCGCGCAGCGAGGCGAGCGGTGTGCGCAGGTCGTGGCTCGCCCACGCGACGAGCTCCCGCCGCGTGTCGAACAGCTGCTCGAGGTTCGCCGCCATCTCGTTGAACGACGCGCCGAGCTCCCGCAGCTCGCGCGGCCCGGACTCGGCTGCGCGGGCGCTCAGGTCGCCGCCCGCAAGCCGCTTCGACGCCGACGTGAGGCCGTCGAGCGGCCGCAGGATCTGCCGTCCCAGCAGCAGCGCTCCGGCGAGCGCGGCGAGGGCCGAGACGACGGCCACGAGCCAGAACGTCGACTCGTCGTGCATGCCGAACATGACGAGGCCGGACCCGACGACGACTGTCAGGGGCAGGCACACGGCCGCGACGGCGAGCAGCGCCAGCTGCGCCCGGACGCTCATGCCCGCAACCGGTAGCCGACGCCCCAGACGGTCTCGAGCAGCCGCGGGTCGGACGGGTCGGTCTCGAGCTTCTCGCGGAGGCGTCGGACGTGGACGGTGACGGTGCCGGTGTCGAGCGCGGCCGAGTAGCCCCAGACACGGGTCATCAGCTGGTCGCGCGAGAAGACCTGGTTCGCGTTCGCCGCGAGGAACCAGAGCAGGTCGAACTCCTTCGCGGTCAGCACGACGGGCTCGCCGTCTCGGCGGGCCTCGTGCGTCGAGGCGTCCAGGTCGAGCCCGGCGACCGAGAGCCGCCGGCGCGGCGGCCGTCCGGCGCGGGCCCGGCGCAGGACGGTCTTCACGCGCGTCGCGAGCTCGCGCGGCGAGAACGGCTTCGTGACGTAGTCGTCGGCGCCGAGCTCGAGGCCGACGATCCGGTCGCTCTCGTCCGCGCGTGCGGTCAGGAGGATCACCGGCAGCTCGGAGCTCGACCTGATCCAGCGGCAGAGCGCGAGCCCGTCGGTCTGGCCCGGCAGCATCACGTCGAGCACGACCAGGCTCAGGCGCTCGCGCTCGATCACGCCTCGGGCGGAGTCGCCGTCCGCGGCGGTGACGACACGATGGCCGTCGCGCTCGAGGTAGCGCGTGACGACGTCGCGGACGGTCGGCTCGTCGTCGACTACGAGGACGCTCGACATCTCGTCAGTACATGTCCTCTTCGGGCCGCCGGCCGTTACAGGTTCCTTAAATCGGCCGCGCGACGCCGCGAGAGGCGACGCGCCCAAGGGGCCGCGTTCCGGAAATCGTAAGGGCGGCGCGGCGGGGCTCCTCCTAGCGTGGCCGGGGTCAACTCGCAGAGGAGGAAGCCATGAGAACACGCGCACTTCTGAGCGTCCTGGCCGCCGTGGCGGCGCTGCTGCTCGTCGGCGCCCAGTCCGCGCTCGCCGGCCACGACGGCGGGCACGGGTCGCTCGTCTTCGTGCAGACGAACGAGTTCGGCGGCAACCGGATCGCCGTGTTCGACCGCGGCACGGACGGGCGGCTGACGCAGGTCGGCCTCTACCCGACCGGCGGCTTCGGCGGCGCGGCGCTGCCGGGCAGCGAATCCGACCACCTCGCGTCGCAGGGCTCGCTGGCCTACGACGTGCAGCACCAGCTGCTGATCGCCGTGAACGCCGGCAGCGACACGATCTCGACCTTCCGCGTCCACGGCGACCGGCTCGAGCTGACGGGCGTGCTCGGCTCGGGCGGGCAGTTCCCGGCAAGCGTCGCCGTGCACGACCGGCTCGTCTACGTGCTGAACTCCGGCGGCGCCGGTGTCGTCCAGGGGTACCGGATCGCCGGCCACCGGCTCGTGGCGATCCCCGGATCCGCACGGTCGCTCGGGCTCGCGAACACCGATCCGCCGAACTTCCTGACCTCGCCGGGCCAGGTGGGCTTCACGCCCGACGGCGGCGAGCTGCTGGTGACGACGAAGGCGAGCACGAGCTCGATCGACGTCTTCGCGGTCGGCCACGACGGCCGCCTCTCCGCCGCGCCGGTCGCGAACCCGTCGGCGACCCCGGTGCCGTTCGCGTTCACGTTCGGCGCCGGCGGCCGGCTCGTGGCCGGCGAGGCCGGCGCGAGCTCGGTCACGACCTACGCGGTCGTCGCGGGCGGGAATCTGAGCGACCCGAAGTCGGCGAGCGACGGCCAGGCCGCGCTCTGCTGGATCCAGGGCGTCGGCGACGTCTACTTCGTCTCCAACACCGGCAGCAACGACCTCAGCTCGTTCGCCGTCGGCCCCGATGGGCAGCCGACCCTGCTGCGCGCCGTTGCGGCGACGACGAGCGCCGGCCCGATC
>DASSMZ010000063.1:0-7043 GCA_035688325.1 Gaiellaceae bacterium | reverse complement strand
GGCGCCTCGTTGCGGTCGAGTGCCAGACGATGGCGCTGGGCGAGCCGGACACGAGCGGACGCCGCCGGCCCGAGCCGGTGCCGGGCTCCGAGTTCGTCATTCCGGCCGAGACGGCGGTGAAGGCGATCGGCCAGCGCGGGCGCGACGAGCTCGCGGAGCTGGTCGAGGGACTGCGCCTGTCGCGGGGTCGCGTCGAGGTCGACCCCGCGACCGGGCGCACCGCCAACCCGAAGTTCTTCGCCGGCGGCGACGCCGTCAACGGCGGCTCGAGCGCCGTCGAGGCGGTGCGCGAGGCCAAGCTCGCGGCGCGGGCGATCGACGAGGCCTTGCGATGAGCGCCACGACGACCGAGATCCGCTGGCACGCGCGCGCCGGGCAGGGCGCGAAGACCGCCGCCCACCTGCTGGCGCTGGCCTTCCTGCGCTCCGGCCGCAGCGTCCAGGCGTTTCCCGAGTACGGCCCCGAACGGCGCGGCGCCCCGGTACGCGCCTACACGCGCGTCTCGGACCGCCCCATCCGGCGGCACGACTCCGTCGTCTCGCCCGACGTCGTCGTCGTGCTCGACCCGTCGCTCGCCCAGGAGGCGGGCGTGGCGGAAGGGGTCGGTCCCGAGACGCTCGTGCTCGTGAATGCGGACGAGCCTCCCCCCGGGCTCCCGCAGGCACGCGTGCTGTGCGTGCCCGCCGCGCGGCTGGCCGAGGCGAGCGGAGCGCGGTTCGCGAACGTCGTCATGATCGGCGCCGTCGCGGCCGCGCTCGGCGAGCCGCCGCTCGAGACGCTCGAGGAGCAGGCGCGCGGTCTGCTCGGCGGCAAGTCCGACCCGGCCGCGCTCACGGCGGGGATCGAGGAGGGCCACGCATGGGTGCGCTGAGGGCCTGGCAGGAGCTCGAGCCCGGCGGCACGGTCGTGCGCGCGGAGGCGGAGCGCGTCCGTACCGGCGGCTGGCGCACGGGCCTGCGGCCCGAGGCCGAGCTCGCCCGCTGCGTCGACTGCCTGCTCTGCTGGCTGTACTGCCCCGATTCGGCCGTCGTGCTCGACGGCACGACCTTCGCCGGCTTCGACCTGGACGTCTGCAAGGGCTGCGAGATCTGCGCGGAGATGTGCCCGACGGGCGCGATCGAGATGGTGGCGGAATGAGCGCCGCGCTGGAGCTCCTGACCGGCGGCGAGGCGGTCGCGCACGCCATGCGGCAGATCGACCCGGACGTGGTGCCGGTCTACCCGATCACGCCGCAGACGCCGATCATCCAGGGCTTCGCCAAGTTCGTGGCGGACGGGCAGGCGCACGGCGAGCTGGTCGACGTGGAGTCGGAGCACTCGGCGATGAGCGCGGCGATCGGGTCGGCCCTCGCCGGCGCGCGCACGATGACGGCCACCTCGTCGCAGGGGCTCGCCCTGATGGCCGAGGTGGTCTACATCGCGGCCGCGATGCGGGCGCCGATCGTGATGGCGCTCGGCAACCGCGCCCTGTCCGGGCCGATCAACATCCACTGCGACCACTCCGACTCGATGCTGATCCGCGACTCCGGCGTCGCGCAGCTCTTCGTCGAGAACGCCCAGGAGGCGTACGACATGACCGTGTTGGCGCCGCGACTGGCCGAGCGGCCGGACGTGCTGCTGCCGGTGCTCGTCTGCCAGGACGGGTTCACCATCACCCACTCCGCCGAGCCGGTCGAGCTGCTGCCGGACGAGTCCGTGCGTCGCTTCGTCGGCGACTACGCGGTTCCGCACGCGGTGCTCGACGTCGCCGCGCCCGCGACGCAGGGGCCGTTCGCGATGCCCGACTACTACTTCGAGCTGCGCCGCGCGCAGGTGGCCGCGCTCGAGGCTGCGCTACCGGCCTTCGACGAGGTCGCGTTCGAGCTCACGCGCCTGACGGGCCGCCCGCTCGCCGCGGTCGAGCGCTACCGGGTCGAGGGCGCCCGCACCGTCGTCGTCGCGCTGGGCTCGACGGCCGGGACCGTGAAGGAGGGCGTCGATGCTCTGCGCGACGCAGGCGAGCCGGTCGGCCTGCTGCGCGTCGTCTCGTTCCGGCCGTTCCCGCGCGCCGCGGTCGCCGAGGCGCTCGGGGACGCGGACGCGGTGGTCGTCCTCGACCGGGCCGACTCGCCGGGCGGCGCGCCACCCCTGTTCGCCGAGGTCGCCTCGGTGCTCTACGGCAGCGGCGTCGAGCTGCGCGGGCACGTGTACGGGCTCGGCGGGCGCGAGCTCCACCCCGAGGACCTGCCGGCGATCGTCTCCGGCCGGGCGCCGGCCTACGTCGGCCTGAGGAGCGAGCCGTGTCCCGCCTGAAGACCCTCGTCCGCGAGCAGCACGGCGTCCAGCCGCTCGCCGGCGGCCATTCGCTCTGCCAGGGCTGCGGCATCCCGGTCGTCGTCCGCACCGTCCTCGGCTCGCTGCACAGGCCGGCCGTCGTCGTGAACGCCACGGGCTGCCTCGAGGTCGCGACGACCAGGTTCCCGACGACCGCGTGGAACGTCCCGTGGCTGCACGTCGCGTTCGAGAACGCGGCCGCGGTCGCAAGCGGCGTCGAGACGGCGCAGCGGGTGCTCCGCCGCCGCAACGGGCTGCCGCAGGACGCGGAGGTCGCGGTCGTCGTGTTCGCCGGCGACGGCGGCACCTACGACATCGGGCTGCAGGCGCTCTCGGGCGCGCTCGAGCGCGGTCACCGGCTGCTGTACGTCTGCTACGACAACGAGGCCTACATGAACACCGGCGTCCAGCGTTCCGGCGCCACGCCCTACGGCGCCTCGACGACGACGAGCCCGTCGGGACTGGACAGCTTCGGGAAGGCGCAGCAGCGCAAGGACATGACGGCGATCGCCGTCGCCCACGGCGCGCCCTACGTCGCGCAGGCCTGCTCGGCCTTCTGGTTCGACCTCGCGCGCAAGGCGGAGCGCGCAGCGGCCGCGAACGGCCCGGCGTTCCTGAACGTCCTCTCCGACTGCCCCGTCGGCTGGGGGCACGAGGCGCGGCTCGGGCCGCGCGTGCTCTCGGCCGCGGTCGAGACGCGGTTCTGGCCGCTGTACGAGGTCGTCGACGGCGAGTACCGGCTGACCTACCGGCCGCCCGGGGACGTTCCCGTCGCCGAGTGGCTCTCGCCGCAGAAGCGGTTCGCGCACCTGCAGCCGCCGCAGGTCGAGGAGATCCAGCGGCAGGTCGACGCGGACTGGGAGAGGCTCGTCTCCCGCTGCGACGGCGATCACTTCCGGAACGCCGCGGCGTCTTAGCGCTGCGGCGCGGGCGACCTGCCGCAGCTCGACGAGCGCCCGGCTACCCGGCCAGCCGTGCCTCGGCCGCGGCGAGCACGCGCACGACCTCGAGGCCGAAGCGCGCGTCGAGCGCGGAGCCGCCCGCGAGCAGCGCGTCGATCGCGGCCGCGTAGGCGGCGGCGACGTCAGCGGTGCCGTCGCCGGGCCGGCGGACGACTCCCTCGGCGCCCCAGAAGACGACCTCGTTCACCCCCGCCGGCGCGGTGAGGCTCACCGAGATGCTGCTCGCGGCGCCGGAATCGTGCCGCAGCGCGAGATGCACCTCGTCGCGCGGGCCGCGAACGGCCTCGACCTCCTCGACCGCGCCGAGCGCCGGCAGCAGCGCCGCCAGCGCATGCGGCCCGACGTCCCAGAGCCCGCCGCGCTCCTTGCGCCAGGGCGACTGGCCGAACGGGTTGCCCGGCTCGAAGATCGACGCGAGGTAGAGCGCGCTCGCGCCGTCCCACCCGCGCCCGTCGACGACGTCGCGGAACCAGCCGGCCAGCGCGGGGTCGAGCCGGAAGGTGAAGAAGACGACCGTCGGCGCGCGCACGGCCTCGACGACCCGCTCGGCCGCCTCCACGGTCAGCGCGAGCGGCTTCTCGAGCAGCAGCGCCTTGCCCGCCGCCGCCGCCCTGGGCGCGAGCTCGGCCTGCACGTCCGGCGGCACCGAGAACGCGACCGCGTCGACCGCGTCGAGCAGCTCGTCGACCTCGCCGAACGCACGCGCGCCGTGCCGCTCCGCGAGGGCCGCGGCCTTCGCCGGGTCGCGCCCCCAGACGCCGGCGAGCTCGGCCCGCGGGTGGGCGACGATCCCCGAGGCGTGCGCGAAGTCGGCCCAGTAGCCCGTGCCGATGAGGCCGAAGCGGAGCACCGCCGGCGACTCTACGCGGAAGTACCGTGTCGCCCATCGGCTTCGTCGCCTCATACGGCGTGCTCGTCGCCGCGCAGGCGGCGCTCGTGCTCGCGCCGGGACGGCCGCGCCGGCTGGGCGGGTCGCGACTGCTCGGGCTCGCGATCCCGGCGGCCGCGCTCGTCGCGGGCGTCGCGATCGCGCAGCTCGCAGGCGGCGCCGACTTCCTGACCGCGCTCGCGGCGGTCGCCACGCCGCTCCTGGCCGCCGGCGCCGGCTGGGTGCGCCGCTGGCCGCTCCCCTGGGTTCCGGCGCTCTCCGTGCCGCCGCTCTACGCCGTCGCGTGGCTGTGGCCCGGCACGCTCGCGGCGGGCGCGGCGGGGACGGCGCTGATCGGCGGCGCCTGCCTGGCCATCACCGGCCTCGTCGCCGGCCTCGCGCCGCCCTCGTGGCTGACGGCCGGGCTCGTGCTCCTGGTCGTGCTCGACGCGATCCTCGTCTGGGGCGACCGCCAGGTGGAGCCGACGATGACCGCCCTGCAGGCCGCTGTCCCGCCCGCGCCCGCGGGCCGGCCGCTGCCGGAGCTGCAGCAGATCGTCTTCGGCTCCGCGACGATGGGCTGGCTCGACTTCGCGGCGCCGGCGCTCCTCGGGCTGCTCGTCGTGCGGCGACTCGCCGCGGCTCTCGCGACGGGCGTCACGGCGGCGCTCTGGGCCCTCCTCCTGTTCGCCACCTCCCCGATCGCCGCCACGCCGCCGGTGCTCGCGGGGCTCGTCGCCGGAGGGCCGCGCTTCTCGTGGCGGCCACGGTGGGCGCGCGCCAAGATGTCCCGGTGGATCGCCGGAGGCTTGTAAGGGTCGCGGCGTTCGCAGCGTTGCTGGCGGCGCTCGTCGGCGCCGGCGCGGCCGCGCTGCCCACGAGGCACGAGCGCGCTGCACCGCACCTCGCCCGCGCGACCGTCCGACCCCGGCCGCCCTTCCGGGTCGCGCGGCCCCTGCGGCCGACCCGCGAGCCCGTGCCGATCCTGATGTACCACGTCCTCGCCACCGTTCCCGCGGGCGCACGCTTCCCGAGCCTGTTCGTGTCACCCGCCGCCCTGGGCGCCCAGGTCGACTGGTTGGCCGCCCACGGCTACCACGCCGTCACGCTCACGCGACTGTTCGCCGGCTGGCGCGGGACGCGGCCACTCCCGGCGAAGCCCATCGTGCTCACGTTCGACGACGGGTACCTGAGCGACTACACCGTGGCGCTCCCGGCGCTGCGCCGGCACGGCTGGCCGGGCGTGCTCGACCTCGCCGTGAGGAACCTCTCGCCGGGAGACATCGAGCGCTGGCAGGTCCGGCGACTGATCGACGCCGGGTGGGAGCTTGCGGCCCACACCGTCTCGCACGTCGACCTGACGACGGTCGGGACGGCGCAGCTGCGACAGGAGGTCGCGGGCTCACGCGCGGCGCTGCAGCGGATGTTCGGCGTCCGCGTCGACTTCTTCTGCTACCCCCTCGGCCACTTCGACGCCCGGGTCGTCGCCGCCGTGCGGGCGGCCGGCTATCTCGGGGCGACGACGGAGCACCCGGGGCTCGCGCGCCCGGGCGGCCGCTACACGCTCGCGCGGATTCGCGTCGGGCCCGGCGACGGCGCCGCGGGCGTGGCGGCGCGGCTCGGCCGCCTGGGCGCCTGACCGTCAGGCCGCCGGCGCGACGTGGTCGAGGATCACCTCGAGCAAGCGGCACGAGTGCAGCACGTGCTCGTGGGCGAGCGAGCGCGCGCCCCCGGCGCTCCGCGCTTCGATCGCCGAGACGATCGCGTGGTGCTCGCGTGTGTTCTGCCGGTAGAGGTCGTCGATCTCCGGGCCGCCGGCGCGCCAGCGGCTGAGGAACGTCCGCCGCGCGCTCTTCGCGACGGCCTCGACGAACGGCACCTGCGCCGCCTCGTAGATCACGTCGTGAAAGCGGTAATTCGCCCGCACCCACTCTCCCGTGAGCGCGTTCCGCTCGTCCGGCTCGCGGCCGCGCTCGAGCAGCTCGTCGGTCAGTCGCGCGAAGTCGGCCTCCGCCGCCCGCAGGGCCAGCAGGCGGGCCTTGTCGAAGCGCGGCACCGCCAGCTCGGTCACGAGCGCCTCGAGCTCGGCACGGACGAGGAACGCCTCGCGCAGCTCCTCCGGCGAGATCGTGCGGACGCGCACGCCGCGGTTCGGCTCGAACGAGACGAGGCCCGTCGCGACGAGCCTGCGCAGCGCCTCGCGGATCGGCGTGCGGCTGACGCCGAAGCGCTCCGACAGCGTCTCCTGCCGGAGCACGGAGCCGGGCGCGATCTCGCCCGAGACGATCGCGTCCTCGAGCGCCCGCGCGATCTCGTCGGCCTTGGTGCCTGCGGCCTCTAGCTCCGGAACTGCGCCGCCTCCGTGGAGCCCTCGAGCGCGAGGGTCGAGCTCGTCCCGCCGCTGACCGCCTGCGCCACCGCGTCGAAGTAGCCGGCGCCCGCCTCGCGCTGGTGGCGCGTGGCGGAGTAGCCGTGCTCCTCGAGCGCGAACTCATGCTCCTGCAGCTCGACGTAGGCGCTCATCCCGTCGCGGGCGTAGCCGCGGGCGAGGTCGAACATCGCCGCGTTGAGCGAGTGGAAGCCGGCCAGGGTGACGAACTGGAATCGGTAGCCGAGCTCGCCCAGCGTCTCCTGGAAGCTCGCAATCCGCCCGTCGTCGAGGTGCGCCCGCCAGTTGAACGAGGGCGAGCAGTTGTAGGCGAGCAGCTTGCCCGGGAAGCGGTCGTGGATCGCCTCCGCGAACTCGCGCGCCTCGCCCAGGTCCGGCGTCGAGGTCTCGAACCAGACCAGGTCGGCGTACGGCGCGGCCGCGAGCCCACGCGCGATCGCCGGCTCCAGGCCGTCGCGCACGCGGAAGAAGCCCTCCGGCGTCCGCTCGCCCGTCAGGAACGGCTCGTCCGC
>DASSMZ010000055.1:0-10130 GCA_035688325.1 Gaiellaceae bacterium | reverse complement strand
CAGGACGATCTCGCCCGGCGCCGCCTCGCCGGCGTCGACCAGGTCGCGCACGCGCCGTGCGATGTGCCGGGCCTCCGCCTCGCGCCAGTGCGTGCCGGTCTCGGCGTAGCTCTCCTTGTCGGTCACGAGCAGCTCCACGCCCGGCCCGAACGCCGGGTCGGGGAAGCGGCCCGCCGCCTCGAGCGGCTGGAAGCTCTCGCCGAAGTCGGCCGCGAAGAGGTGGTTGATCACGTCGAGCACCTCGGGCCGCGAGCGGTAGTTCTGCGTCAGCGCGAGCACGCCGCCGACCTGCTCGCGCCGCTCGCGGAACACCTCGACGTCCGCGTGCCGGAAGCGGTAGATCGACTGGAACTCGTCGCCGACGAAGAACAGCTCAGTGCGTGGGTGGAGGCTGTCGAATTCCTGGGGCGCCGCCGGCGGTGCGGAGCCGGAGGGGACAGTGCCCGGACGCACGGCCCCGGAGAGCTCCGTGCCGTCAGCGACGTCAGGCGGTGGCGGAGCCGGGCTTTGCCCGGCGAGAGCCGCCGCCGGCCGGGGATGCGAGAGCAGGTCGACCAGCTCGCACTGGAGGCGGTTCGTGTCCTGGAACTCATCGACCATGATCGACCGGAAGCGCCAGCTCTCGCGCTCGCGGATCTCCTCGTGCTCCCGGAGCAGCTCCCGCGCCAGCAGCTGCAGGTCCTCGAAGTCGAGCGCCGACTCGCGGTCCTTCGCCTCGCGATAGGCGCGGTCGTAGGCGACCAGCAGCTCCTGGAGCTGCTCCCGGTCGCGAGCCGCGAGCGCCTCGAGCGCCGCCTGCTCGACCGCATCGCGCTGCTCGTCGAGGTCGGACGGAAGATCCGAGAGGTCGAGCAGGCCGTCCGGCACCGACGCCGCGTCGAGGAAGTGGAGCGCCGCGTCGTGCCCGCCCCCGCGCGCCGCCTTGCGGAGCTCCTCCAAAGCCTCCGGCAGGCGCGGCTCCTCGCGCGGGTCGATCCGCAGCTCGAGGCCGGACGAGCGGAGCGTCTCGTGCACGCCGGTCAGCATCCGCCGCAGCCGGCGGCCGCCGTACGACGCGAGCAGCCGCAGCCGCTCCTCGTCGTCGCCGCAGAACACCTCGAGCGCGGCGCGGAACGCCTCACCCCGGAGCACGCGCCCCTGGCTGTCGTCGAGCACGCGGAAGCGCGGGTCGATCCCGGCCGCGAACGGGTGCGCCTTCAGCAGCCGGAGGCAGAAGCCGTGGATGGTCGAGATCCAGGCGCCGTCGAGGCGCCGCTCGAGATCGTGCCGGCCGAGCTCGTGCAGCCGCTTGCGGATCCGCCCGCGTAGCTCGCCGGCCGCGCGCTCGGTGTAGGTGATCACGAGGATCGAGTCGACGTCGAAGCCGCGCTCGCAGACGGCCCGGCAGAAGCGCTCGACGATGACGGTCGTCTTCCCGGTGCCCGCGCCGGCGGAGACGAAGACGACCCCCTGCTCCTCGATCGCGCGGAGCTGCTCGCGGTTCACGGTCTCGACGATCACGCCGACGTCCTCATTCGCGCGCTCCCGGCCAGCGGCGCAGACGGCCGAGCCGGCAAAGCCGGCTCGACCTGAACGCGACATCGCGAGCGACGTCGCGGGTCACGACCGCCTCACCCGGCAGACCGGCCAGAGCTCGCACCAGCTCGGGCACGAGCCGCCGCGCGGGTCGTGGCGGATGTCGCCGTCGCGGATCCGCGTCACCACGCCGCGCGCGTGCTCCTGCGCCCGCTCGAGCCCGCCCCAGAACTCGTCCTCGTCGAGGTAGTCGTTGCGCATGAAGCCCGGCACGCCGTCGTCCGCGCGCAGGACGCCGCGCGCCTTTGCGTCGCCGGCGAGCGTGCGATAGACGCCGCCGAGCGGCTCGATCCCGACGAGGTCGCGCAGGACGAGCATGTAGAGCGGGATCTGCAGGTGCAGCTCGCGCTCGATCTCGCGTGCGGTCGGCGCCCGGCCGGACTTGTAGTCGACGACGATCCCCCGCGCGCCGAAAGGGTCGCGGTCGATGCGGTCGATCTTGCCGGTGACGGCGAAGCCGCCGAGGTCGAGCCCGCGCTGCAGCTCCGGCGCGGAGCGCTCGGAGCCGAACGAGACCTCGAAGCGGTCCGGCACGAGCGGCGACTCCGACTCGGCCTCGCGCCGGATCAGCTTCTCGAGGTCGCGCGCGAGGCTCTGCTCGAGCTCGTTGCGCTCGAGGTCGGGCAGGTCGAACCGCACGTGCGCCTGCAGCGCGTCGGACAGGCACTCGCGCAGGAAGGCGAGCGCGTCCTCGAGCGTCTCCGGCTGCACGCGATCGGCGCCGGTGCGCCTCGGCAGGCCCTTGAAGAACGTGTACAGCGCCTGGTGGGCGACCTGGCCGCGCAGTCGCGCGTCGACCTCCACGTCGATGCTCCGCGGCGAGAGGAAGCGGTCGACGAACCACATCGACGAGCACGCGGTGAAGCGCTCGAGCTCGGTGACCGCGAAGCTCGAGCGGGTGCGCAGCTCCTCGAGCACCGCCGGGTGCGTCAGGCGCGTCGGGCGGTCGAACGCCCCGAGCGCGCGCTCGAGCCGGCGCTCCCAGCCGTTCGCGCGGGCGAGCGAGCTCGCCGCATCGCCGTCGGCGGGCGCGAGCGAGGCCAGCGCGCGCAGCCGCTCCCGCTCGCTCGGCGCCGACTCGAGCGGCCAGGTCAGGGCCGCCAGCGGACGGCGCCGCGTCCACCGCTCGACCTCGTCGGCCGCGAACAGCGCGCGCGTCTCCTCCCAGAACGGGCTCGCCTCCCGCGGCGCGCCGTCGTCGCTCGCGGCCTCCCGGACGAGGTAGAGCCGGCGGGTCGGGCGCGTGCACGCCGTGTAGAACAGGTAGCGGTCGCGCGAGACCGGGTCGGTGCGCAGCAGCCGGCCGGCCCGCGAGGTGCGCTCGAGCTCGGCCTTCTGCTCCTCGTCGAGGAACGGCGAGGCCTGCGAGCGCCGCGGGAGGCGGCCCTCTTCGAGCCCGACGACGAAGACGACCTCGAAGCGGCGGGTGCGCGCCCGCAGCAGGTCGAGCACGGCGACCCGGCCCGCCTCGCCGGCGCCCGCCAGCCGCACCTGTGCGTCCGCGAGCAGCGAGACGACCTCCTCGCGGCTCGCCTCGCCGCCGAGCTCCCGCCAGCCCTCGAGCTCGGCGAGCAGCTTCACGACCGCCTCGTGGGCGCGCAGGTCGAGCCGAGCGGCCTCGTGGATCGGCGGCGCATCGAGGCCATGTGCGGCGGTGACCATCGCCCGGGCGAGGTCGCGGACCGCGTCGAGTGCGTCGACGGCGGCGCGCACGTTCGCGACGTGCGGCAGCGGCTGGCCGCGCAGCTTCTGCACCTCCTCCTCGACCCGCTCCGGCTCGACGACGCCGCGGCCGCGGAGGCGCCCCTCGAGGAAGTCGACGTGCATACGCGTGAGGCCGGAGTAGGGCGAGCGCAGGTACGAGAACAGCTCGCGCCGCCGGCCGTCGAGCCACGCGTAGCGGAGCAGCGAGAGCAGTGCCTGTCCGAACGGCGTCCGACCGAGCCGCAGCCGGCCCTCGACCGCGTAGGGCACGCCGAGCGTCGTGAACGCCGTGTCGAGCGGCGCGTGCCAGCGCTCGAGCGACGGGCAGACGACGGCGACCTCCTCCGCCGGCGTGCCGTCACGGAGCAGCCCCAGGAGCTCGTCGGCGACCAGCTCGAGCGTCCCGCGCGCTCCGGCGCCCTCGAGGAAGCGCAGCGAGCCGTCGAGCTCCACGCTAAGCGTTCCACGATCGCGCGCATCGTCGAACAGCTGCCGCTCCAGGTGGGCGAGCGCGGGCGTGCGCGCCTCCGGACCCGGCGGGAGCTCCTCGATCCGGCCGTCGGCCAGCCGCGAGAGATCGTCGGCCGTCCGCGACAACGAGCCGAACGCGTCGCGGCCGGGCTCGTACGGGAGCGAGACCATGACGTCCGCGCGCGCCGCGAGCGCCTCCAGCAGCGCCCACTCCGCGCCCGTCAGGTCCTCGAAGCCGTAGGCGAACACCGGCCGCGGCTCCCACGCGCCGAGGTCGCCCGCCGCGCGCTCGGCCGCGTGGCGGCGCTCCAGCTCGCGGTCCCACAGGCCGAGCCGATCGAGCTCCTCGCGGTAGGCGCCGTAGAGGTCGGCGAGCTCGCCCTCGAGCTCACCCGGCTCGAGGAGCGCCGACTCCAGCTCGGACAGCGTCGAGCCGAGCGAGTCGGCGAACCCCGCGAAGCGGGCGGAGCGCCCCCGCGCGCGCTCGACGAGGCGCCGCAGCAGCAGCGTCCGCTGCGCCTGCGAGATCACCGGCCGGTGCGCGCCGTTGCCGCGCGCGATCCGCTCGAACAGGTCGTCGAACGTGCCGATCGTGCCCCCGACGAGCGCGCCGCTTCGCCGCAGCAGCTCGCGCTCCGCCCGGTCGACGTCCGGGCGGTTCGGCACGATCAGGATCGGATCGGACTCGAGCGCGCCGAGGTAGCGCTCGAGCAGGAGCGCGACCTTCCCCGCGTTGGCAGGGCCTGCGAGCAGGCTCAGCGGCACCCGGCCCATCCTAGTGCGGGGACGGGACGGTTCTCGAAGTGCTCTACGCGGCCGACTTCGGGCGGCGCCCGCGGCGTGCGACCGCGCGGCCGCCGAGGCGCTCGGCCTCGGAATCGGTCAGGTCGAGCTCGCGAACGCCCTTGCGTGCGTCCGCAAAGGTGATGCGCACGGTGGCGCCCTTACCCTCCGGAATCTCGTCGCCGGACTGGTCGCTGACGCGGATCGTCTTGCGTGCCAATTGTCATCCTCCGTTTCGCTGCCGGATTTCGCTCAGAGTAACGGAATCCGCCGGCGAAATCTCAAGCTGCCTCGCGTGCGCGGCGAATGCGCCACGAACGCAGCAAGCTCAGCAGCGCCTGTTCCTCGGTGTCGAGCTCCAAATCGCGTGCACCGACGACACGCAAATGACGTGGCCGGAAATCGTCGATGGTTCGCCCGTCGAGATACTGCTCGACGACGGCCGGGCTGACGTACGAGGCGCGCGCAACGGCGGGCGTATTGCCAAGGCGCTCGCCGACCTTCCGCATCACGGCCGCGACCGTGCGCTTCTGCGCCGTCGCGCTCTCCGCGGGCGGCGCTTCGGCGAGCTCGATCGCCGCGACGAGCGTGCCGCCCCAGGTGCGGAAGTCCTTGGCCGTGAACTCGTCGCCCAGGTGCTCGCGGATGTAGTCGTTCAGCTTGCGTGCGCCGAGGTTGTAGATCTCGCCCTCGCGCTCGTACCGGAACAGCCGCCGCCCGCCCGGCAACGCGAGCAGCTCCTTCATCGCCGCCGCGAGCTCCGGGTCGACGAGAACGGTGTGGCAGAGCACGCGGTGCTTGGCGCGGAAGCGGAACGTGATCCTGCTGCCGCGCACGCCGACGTGGCCCTTGCGGAGCGTCGTGATCCCGAACGTCTTGTAGCTCCGCGCGTAGCGCTCGTTCCCGACGCGGAACCAGCCTTCGTTGATCAGCCGGACCGCCACCGCGGCCGTCCACTCGAGGCCGAGCGGCTCCTGGTCGAGGTGCTGGTTCATCGCAGCGCGCAAGTCCGGCAGGCGCTCGGCGAAGCGGATCAGCTTGTCGTATTTCGCCTGCTCCTGCCGCGCGCGATATTCCGGGTGGTAGAGGTACTGGCGGCGCCCCGCCTTGTCGACCCCGGTCGCCTGCAGCTTCGCGTTCGCGCGCGGCGAGATCCAGACGTCCTTCCACGCCGGCGGGATGCGCAGGGAATCGATGCGCGCGAGCGCACCGTCGTCGACGATCGCGCGGCCGCGCGAGTCCTCGTAGCGGAACCCACGCCGTTGCGACCCCAGCCGCGTCCATCCTCCTCGCCTGGCCATAGAGTCTGCGGTGTAGCCGAACGGCTGCGGTCCTAATCCAAGGAGGCAGATGGCGGGCACGACGATCGTCGTCCTCGAGGGCGACGAGACCGGGCAGGAGCTGCTGGAGGAGGCGGTGCGCGCGCTCGCGCCCGAGGCGATCGGGCTCGAGGTCGAGCTGCCTCGGTACGACCTGTCGCTCGAGTCCCGCCGCGCGACGCGCAACGCGGTCGTGCACGAGGCGGCGGCCGCCGTGCGCGAGGCCGGCCTCGGGCTGAAGGCCGCGACGGTGACACCCGAGGGAGCAGGCGACGTCGGCTCGCCGAACCGGATCCTGCGCGAGGAGATCGGCGGGCGCGTGATCGTCCGAACCGGCCGGCGGATTCCAGGGATCGTCCCCTTCGGCGGCGTGCACGCGCCGATCTCCGTCGTCCGCATGGCGGTCGGCGACGCGTACGGGGCCGAGGAGTGGCGCGAGGGGGCCGGCGAGGACGAGACCGCCTTCCGCACCGAGCGGATCGAGCGGCGGATCTGCCACTCGGTCGCGGAGTTCGCCTTCCGGCTCGCCGAGGACGGCGGCGCGAAGGTGTTCGGCGGGCCGAAGTTCACCGTCAGCCCGGTGTACGAGGGGATGCTGAAGGAGGAGATGGACGCGGCGGCGGCGCGCCACCCGGAGGTGCCCTACGAGCCGCAGCTGATCGACGCGACGTTCGCTCTCCTCGTCGCCTCGAGCGGCGATCCGCTGGTGATCCCCGCGCTGAACCGCGACGGCGACATCCTCTCCGACCTCGTGCTGCCGCTGTTCGGCTCGATCGCCGGCTCCGAGTCGCTGCTCGTCGGGTTCGGCGGCGACTTCGAGGCGACGGTCGTGCTGGCCGAGGCCGCGCACGGGACGGCGCCCTCGCTGCAGGGCAAGAACGTCGCGAACCCGTTGGCGATGATCCTGGCCGCGGCCGCAGTGCTCTCGTACGCGGGCGGGGAGGCGGCGGTGGCGGCGCGCGCGATCCGCGAGTCGTGCCTCGAAGCCGTCGCCGACGGGGTTCGGACGGCCGACCTCGGCGGCCACGCGGGGACGACCGAGTTCACCGACGACGTCATCCGCCGGACGAAGCAGAAGCTCGAGGTCTGGTCGAGCCTCTAACCCGGTGTCAGACGGGTGCCGTAAGTGTCACGAACGTTCCACGGCGCCCGCACGGACGGCGGGTGCGCGGCCCGACGCCGGTGTCAGACACCGTGACGGATCACGATGCCGCCGCGGTCGCGAGCTCGGCCTCCTCGAACAGCTCGAGGAAGATCCGCGCGATCTCCGGGTCGAACTGGGTGCCGGCGCAGCGCTCGACCTCGGCCAGCGCCTCGCTCCGGCTGAGCGCACGCCGGTAGGGCCGGTCGCTCGTCATCGCATCGAAGGCGTCGGCGACCGCGAGCACGCGCGCCTCGAGCGGGATCTCCTCGCGCGCCTTGCCGCTCGGATAGCCGCGACCGTCCCAGCGCTCGTGGTGGTAGAGCACGTACGGAATCGCATCCCGCAGCGCCGCGACGCGCAGGATCAGCCGGGCACCGGTCTTCGGGTGCTCACGGATCTCCGCCAGCTCGTGCTCCTCGAGGCGGCCCTCCTTCCGCAGCACGTGGTCGGAGACCGCGAGCTTGCCGATGTCGTGCAGCGACCCCCCGACGCGGAGCGACGCGAGCCGCTCCTCGCCCCACCCGAGCCGCAGCGCGATCTCCTCGGCGAGCGCCGTCACGCGCGCCGAATGCCCCAGCGTGTACGGGTCGCGCGCCTCGATCGCCCCGGTCAGCACCGTCAGCATCGCCACGACCCCGAAGCTTCAAGGCCGGAGCGCGGATCCCTCTTTCGGTGGAGGCTTCGGGACGCGCCAGATGCCCGTCACCGGCGCGGCCCGCGCCGAGAGCCCCAGCCGCGGCAGGCCGAGCGCGTCCTCGATCGTCCGCAGCAGCCCGTAGTGGCTCAGCGGCCGCGTGTACCGCGCGCCGGGGCGCGCGAGCGGCCCGAGCGCGAGCGCCGGCACCCCCGGATCGACCGCGTCGGACTCGTCGAAGACGACGAACACGGCCGTGTCCGGCAGCTTCAGCAACGGCGGCAGGAAGCGCTTCAGCCACGCGTCGCCGGTCGCGACCGAGCAGTCGTGCATGTCGTGGCAGAGGTCGGGCACGACGAGCGAGAACGTCGGGAGCGTGCCGGCGGTGCGGTCGCGGCCGAACTGCGCGAGCGGCACGACCCGCCGCAGCCGCGCCGGGCTCGACAGCACGCGCCGGAAGTAGAGGAACGGCACGTGCTTCTTCGCGTAGCGGCCGGCGTACGGCCCCGTCCAGCCCGCGCGCGGCAGGCCCTCCGCGTAGGTCTTCCACGTGAGCCCCTTCGCCTCGAGCGTGTCGGCGAGGCTCGGGCCCGAGACGGTGCAGGTCGTGCAGTCGCTCGTGATCCCATGCGTGGAGCCGGAGACGAGCGCGAGGTAGTTCGGCAGGCTCGGGTGCGTGACGCCGCGGTACCCCGAGAGCACCGCGCCGCCGCGCGCGAACGCGTTGAACGCCGGCGCCGCGCGGTTGCCGAGCACCTGCGAGCGCGCCTTGTTCTCGAGCACGACCACGATCACCCGGTGGAACGCCGGTACCGGCTGCGTCGCCGACCGGGCTACGCCGCAGACGGCGAGCAGCGCCGCCAGGACGAGCAGGCGCCTCACGGCTGCTCCACCAGCCGCTTGCGCCAGAAATGCAGCGCCACCAGCCCGACGGCCGCGAGCCCGATCACCACCGCGCCGCCGATCAGGCCGTACGTCGAGATCGCGGCCGCCGCGGCCTGGCCGACGTAGTAGGCGACGAGCCCGACGAGCGCGGCCCAGCAGATGCCGCCGGCCGCGTTCCAGAGGAAGAACGTCCACCAGTGCATACGTGACATGCCCGCCAGCCACGCGGCCGTCACGCGTAGCACCGCAATGAAGCGCGCGAGGAAGATCGTCTTCGGCCCGTGCCGCTCGAAGAACCGCTCGCTCCACGGCAGCGACCGCGACGCGAAGCTCCAGCGCTCGACGACCGAGCGCCCGCCGCTGCGGCCGATCCAGTAGCCGATGTTGTCGCCGACGACCGCCGCGACCGCCGCGACCGCGATCACGGTCGCGATGTTCAGGTGCCCGCGCTGGGCGAACACGCCGGCCGCCACGAGCGCCGTCTCGCCGGGAACCGGCACGCCCGACGACTCGGCCATCACGATCAGGAACAGCGCGAAGAGGCCGTAGTGGTGGACGAAGCCGGTCACTCCGGCAGTGTGGCGAACGCCATCAGGATCGCGTCCAGGTACTCGGCTCCACGGCGGTAGTGCCGCCGGCGATAGCCCTCCTGCACGAAGCCGAACGATTCGTAGAGCGCGATCGCCGGCTCGTTGTGCGGGAAGACGTGCAGCTCGAGCTTCGCGATCCCGTGCCCCCGCGCCCAGACCGCGGCCGCCTCGAGCAGCGCACGCCCGATGCCGCGGCGGCGGTGCTCGGCCGCGACCATCAGGCCGAGGTCGGCGACGTGGCGGCTCGCCGGGTGCGGGTCGCGCGCGACCGACAGGCGGCCCACGAGGCCGTCCGGCACCTCGGCGACGAAGACGGCCGCGTGCGCAGAGCGGCGGACCGCGCGCAGGTAGCGCCGCTCGGCCGCGGTGCTGCGCCAGCCGTCGGTGGCGAGCAGCCAGTCGCCGGGCTCGGCCGAGACGGAACGCGCGAGCTCGACCAGCGCCGCGGCGTCGCCGGGTCTCGCCTCCCGGATCTCGAAGCCGCTCACTCGACGACGACGCCGGCGCCGCCGCGCCTGGGGTCGCCCGCCGCGGCGAGCGTGCCGTCCTCCAGCATCTCGACGCCGGCCGTGCCGCCGAAGAAGAGGTTGAGCCCCCGCCAGCGGACGAGCTCGTAGCCCCACGACTGGAGCCGGTCGATCTCGGCCGGCTCGTTCCCGCCCTCGACGTGCACGTGCGTCGCCTCGAAGTGGACGCGCGGCCGCCCGATCGCCTCGGCGATGCCGAGACCGTGCGCGACGGCGTTGACGACGATCTGCAGGATCGCGCCGCGCAGGCGCAGCGAGCCGGCGCTTCCGACGACCAGCCGCGGCTTCCCATCACGGAGCACGAGCGAGGGCGCCATGCCGCTCGTGAAGCGGACGCCGGGCCGCGGGTGCCCGCCAGTGGCGGCGAGGTCGAACTCCCCGAGCATGTTGTTCAGCTGGATGCCGGTGCCCGGGACGATCACGCCAGAGCCGGCGCCGGTCGACGCGGTCAGCGCGGCCGCGTTGCCCTGCCCGTCGACGACCGAGATGTGGGTCGTA
>DASSMZ010000045.1:0-4836 GCA_035688325.1 Gaiellaceae bacterium | reverse complement strand
TGCCCGCCGTGCTGATGGGCGTCGACCTCGAGCGGCTGCTCGACCGCGTCGACGAGGTGGTCGAGGCGTGCCGGCTCGCCGACGGCAACCCGGGTCTCGAGCTCGGCCTCGAGCTCGGCAACGCGTGGGCCGAGGGCTGCGACAAGGTCGCGATCAACCCCAACCCGGCCGGCTTCGGCCTCTGGGCCGAGCAGCTGCTCGCGGAGTCGACCGGCAAGGACGGCAAAGGGCTGATCCCGGCGCCCGAGGAGTCGCCGGACGGCCCCGACCGGCAGGCGCCCGAGGTGCGGCTGCCCGCGCCGTACGAGCTGGGGCAGGAGTTCTTCCGCTGGGAGTTCGCCACCGCCGTCGCCGGCTCGATCCTCGGCATCAACCCGTTCGACCAGCCGAACGTGCAGGCGGCGAAGGACAAGACGAACGAGGTGCTGGGCGCCGGCGGCGAGCCGGACGTCGACCCGCGCGGCTCGCTCGACGAGCTGCTCGCGCAGGCGCGGCCGGGCGACTACGTCGCGATCCAGGCGTTCGTCGACCCGGACCGCGAGCCCGAGCTCCGGCCGCTGATCGAGCGCGCGCGCGAGGCGACCGGCTGCGTCGTGACTCACGGCCTGGGCCCGCGCTACCTGCATTCGACGGGCCAGCTGCACAAGGGCGGGCCGAACACCGGGCTGTTCGTCCAGGTCGTCGACGACGCCGGCGACGAGCTGCCGATCCCGGGCCGCGACTTCGGGTTCCGCCGCTTCATCCACGCGCAGGCCGCGGGCGACCTCGCGTCGCTGGAGGAGCGCGGGCGGCGCATCATTCGGCTCCGATTGGAGGACATCTAGTGCAACTCGGGATGGTCGGCCTCGGCCGCATGGGCGCGAACATGACGCGGCGCCTGGAGGCGGCGGGGCACGAGCTCAAGACGTTCGACCCCAACGTCGAGTCGACCGCGTCGACGCTCGAAGAGCTGGTGCAGCAGCTCGACCCGCCGCGGTCGGTCTGGCTGATGGTGCCGGCCGGGATCGTCGACGCCGTCGTCGCGGACCTCGCGCCGCACCTGCAGGAGGGTGACACGATCGTCGACGGCGGGAACTCGTACTACGTGGACGACCTGCGCCGGCAGAACGACCTGCGCGACCGCGGCGTCCACTACGTCGACGTCGGCGTCAGCGGCGGCGTCTTCGGCCTCGTCCGCGGCTACTGCCTGATGGTCGGCGGCGACGCCGAGGCGGTGGAGCGGCTCGAGCCCGTCTTCGAGGCGCTCGCCCCGGGCGTGAACATGGCGCCGCGCACGCCGGGCCGCGACGGACGGCCGGCGCCCGAGGAGGAAGGCTGGCTCCACTGCGGCCCGCCCGGCGCGGGCCACTTCGTGAAGATGGTTCACAACGGGATCGAGTACGGCCTCATGCAGGCGTACGCCGAGGGCATGAACGTGCTCAAGCACGCCAACGTCGGCCTGCACGCGCAGGAGACCGACGCCGAGACGACGCCGCTCCGCGACCCCGACCACTACAAGTACGAGCTGGACGTCGCCGCGATCGCCGAGCTCTGGCGCCGCGGCTCGGTCGTCGCCTCGTGGCTGCTCGACCTGACCGCGCAGGCGCTGCACGAGTCGCCGGACCTCGACGACTACGCGGGCCGCGTGAGCGACTCGGGCGAGGGCCGCTGGACGGTCCAGGCTGCGGTCGAGACCGGCGTGCCGGCGCCGGTGCTCGCCGCGTCGCTCTTCGACCGCTTCGCCTCGCGCGGCGAGGCCGACTGGGGCAACCGCGTCCTCTCCGCCATGCGCAAGGCGTTCGGCGGCCACCTCGAGAAGAGCCCGGAGCAGTGACCGAGACCGCGCAGCCGCCGAAGGAAGTGCAGCAGAACCCCCTGCTCGAGGGACTCCAGCTTCTGCGCGTGCCCGACCCGTGCGCGCTCGTCATCTTCGGCGCCTCCGGCGACCTGACTCGGCGGAAGCTGTTCCCGGCCCTGTACTCGCTCGCGCTGAGGCGGCTGCTGCCGGAGCGCTTCGCCGTGGTCGGCGTCGCGCGGAGCGAGGAGAGCGACGACGACTTCCGCGAGCGGATGAAGCACGCCGTCCAGGAGTTCGGCCGCGACGACTTCGACGAGGAGACGTGGGACTGGCTCGCCGGCGGGATGCGCTACGCCTCCACCGACGTCGCCAACGAGGACGGACAGGACCGGCTCGCCGGCGTCCTCGACGAGTTGGACGAGCAGCGCGGCACGGCGGGGAACCGCGTCTACTACCTCGCCGTCCCGCCCGACGCGATCTCGACGCTGATCCGGGAGATCGGCGAGCACCGCTCGACCGAGGGCTGGACGCGGGTGATCGTCGAGAAGCCGTTCGGGCGCGACCTCGCCTCGGCGTGCCAGCTCAACAAGGAGATCCAGGAGCACTTCGCGGAGAGCGAGATCTTCCGGATCGACCACTACCTCGGCAAGGAGACCGTCCAGAACCTGCTCGCGCTGCGCTTCGCCAACGGCATCTTCGAGCCGATCTGGAACCGGCAGTTCGTCGACCACGTGCAGATCACGGTCGCCGAGTCGATCGGGATCGAGGGCCGCGCGGGCTTCTACGAGCAGGCCGGCGCGATCCGCGACGTCTTCCAGAACCACCTGCTCCAGCTCGTCGCGCTGACCGCGATGGAGCCGCCGGCCGATTACGCCGCCGACTCGGTCCGCAACGAGAAGGTGAAGGTGCTCCGGTCGCTGCACACGCCGGGGCCGAGGCACGTCGTCCGCGGCCAGTACGGGCCCGGTTACGTCGAGGGCCAGGAGGTTCCCGGGTACCGCGAGGAGCCGGGCGTCGCGGCCGACTCGATGACCGAGACGTACGTGGCCGCGAAGCTGTTCGTCGACAACTGGCGCTGGGCGGACACGCCGTTCTACGTCCGCGCCGGCAAGCGGCTGGCCCGGCGCGAGACGACGATTGCGATCGAGTTCAAGCGCGCGCCGCACCCGCCGTTCGAGATCCAGGACGACGGGCTGCAGCCGAACGTGCTCGTGTGCCACATCCAGCCCGACGAGGGCGTGTCGCTCGAGTTCGCGGCCAAGGTTCCCGGGCAGGGCATGGCGCTCCGCACGGTGCACATGGACTTCCTCTACGGCGGCACGTTCCGCCAGGGCATCCCCGAGGCGTACGAGCGGCTGCTGCTCGACTGCCTGCTCGGCGACGCGCGCATGTTCACGCGGGCGGACGAGGTCGAGGAGCAGTGGTCGCTGGTCGACGCGATCGTCGCGTTCTGGAAGCGCGACCGCCCGTCGTTCCCGAACTACGCCGCAGGGGCGTGGGGCCCGGCGGCCGCCGACGAGCTCCTGCGCCGGGACGGCCGGATGTGGCGACGGCACTAGCGTCGATCTCCGACGTCAACCGCGAGCTCGCGCGGCTGCGGACCGACCCGGACACGGGCGAGCCGTTCCAGCGCACGAGCGTGATGACGCACATCGCGTGGGTGCCGAACGAGTGGGTCGAGGCGGCCGAGGACGTGCTCGCCGGCCTCGCGGAGCGGCACCCGTCGCGGACGATCGTGCTCGTGCCCGACTTGGACGCCGACGACGCGCTCGAGGCGACGGTCGAGGTCGACCGCTTTCCCGCCGGCGGGGGGCGCGAGATCGCGGTCGAGACGATCCGCCTGCGGCTCTGCGGCGAGCGCGCCGCGGCGCCGGCGAGCGTCGTGCAGCCGCTGCTGCTGCCAGACCTGCCGGTCTTCCTGCGTTGGCGCGGCGTGCCGCCGTTCGGCGCCGGGCCGTTCGAGCAGCTGATCGACGTCGTCGACCGTCTGATCGTCGACTCCACCGAGTGGCCCGGGCTGCCCGCTCCGTACGTGCAGCTGGCGGAGATCTTCGACCGCGTCGTCGTCTCCGACATCGCGTGGGCCCGCACGAGCCGCTGGCGCCCGCAGCTCGCGTCGCTGTGGCCGGGGATCGCCGACGTCCGGTCGATCGAGGTGGAGGGGACGGAGGCTCAGGCGAATCTGCTCGCGGGCTGGCTGCGCTCCCGGCTGGGACGCGACGTCGAGTTGCGGCACACGGCGTCCGATCGGCTCGTCGGCGTCAAGGTCGACGGCGAGCCCGCGCCGTTCCCGCCCGGCGACCCGCCCGATCCCGCCGACCTGCTGAGCGACGAGCTCGACCGCTTCACCCGCGACCGCGTGTACGAAGACGCGGTTCGCGCCGCATGATGTGACGTGATGACCCGACTGCGGCGTATAGACGCCGTGACAACGGAATTCGCGGAGGCGGCGGAGCGCCATCTCGACGACGTGCACGCGTTCCTCGTCTACCTGACCGGAGATCGCAGCGTGGCCGAAGACCTGACAGCCGAGACGTTCGCGCGCGCGCTCGAGCGCTGGCGGCGGTTCGATCCCCGCCGCGGCTCGCCGCGCGCGTGGCTCTGCCAGCTCGCGCGCTCGACGGCGCTCGACCACTTTCGCGCGGAGGAGCGCCGCCGGCGGCGCGAGGGCCGGTTCGCCGCCGGCGAGCGGCGCGAGGGCGCCGAACCGGTGTTCGGAGACGGGCTGTCCGCGGAGCTCGAGCAGGCGCTCGCGCGGCTCTCGGCGGCGGAGCGGGAAGTCGTCGCCCTGCGCGTCGTGCTCGAGCTGGACGGCGACACGGCCGCGCGCGTGCTCGGGATCAGCGCGACGGCGTGCTCGACGCGGCTGAGCCGTGCCCTGCAGAAGCTGGAGAAGGAGGTGAGCGCCGGTGTCGCCGCTTGAGCTCGTCGGGGACTTCGACGGTCTCGCCCAGGAGCTGAGGTCGTCGAGGCCGATCGCCTCTCCCGCGCTGCGGCAGCGCGTCCTCGCGCTGGAACCGCCGGAGCCGCGGTTCACCGTCCGGCTGCCGAGCCGGCGC
>DASSMZ010000037.1:0-4853 GCA_035688325.1 Gaiellaceae bacterium | reverse complement strand
GGCGGCCAGCGGCTCGAGCGCAAGCTCTCGCAGATCGGCACGACGCTCGAGCACGAGCGGGACGAGCTCGTGGCCGAGCTCCAGCGCCGGATCGGCGACGCCGAGATCGAGCTCCGCTCGCAGGTCCAGGCGCTCGCGGCGGACGCCGAAGCCGAGCGGACGGTGCTCAACGCGCGGCTCCAGGACCTGCAGCGGCGGATCGACGAAGCACTCGCGGAAGCGGGTTCCCGGCTCGCTCCCACGTTTCGCGGAAGCTGAAGCGCGGAACCTCCAACTTCCACGAGGAGGGTTCGTCTACGAATGGGCGAACTACCCCCACGCTCATGACGCAGATCGCTGAGACACCACGGGACGAGCAGACGAAGGTCGAGAGCTGGCGCCTGCACGTGCTGATGGAGGCCGGCTATCCGCTCTCCCTCGCCGAGAAGATCGCACACAGCGACGCCGACCTGCACCACGCCGTCGACCTCGTCACGCAAGGCTGCGCGCCGGAAACCGCGGCGGAGATCCTGATCTAGCTTCGGGCGCCGCCGTATCCTGGCCTCGTGAAGGTCGAGGCCACGTCGTACGGCGACCGCAAGGTCTACTCGGTCGGCGGGTTCAACCGCGGCGTCTCGTCGTGGCTGCAACGGCTGCCGACGGTGTGGGTCGAGGGCGAGGTCACCGAGCTCCGCCGCTCGGACCGCTGGGCGAGCGTCTTCTTCACGCTCAAGGATCCGGAGGACGGCTCGTGTCTGGGCGTCTCGATGCCGCGCGGGCAGTTCGACGCGCTGCGGCTCGAGCTCGCCGACGGCGATCGCGTCCACTGCTTCGGACGACCGGAGCTGTTCGAGGCGCGAGGGGAGTTCCGGCTGCGCGCGCTCTCGCTCGAGCGGTTCGGGCTCGGCGAGCACCTCGCGGCGCTCGAGCGGCTGAAGCGGAAGCTCGCCGGGGAGGGCCTGTTCGCGACGGAGCGCAAGCGGCCGCTGCCGCTGATCCCCGCGCGCGTCGGGCTCGTCACTGGCAACGACGCCGCCGCCAAGCGTGACGTGCTCACGGCGATCACCACGCGGTTTCCGCCCGCGAGCGTGCTCGTCGCGGAGACCTACGTGCAGGGGCCGCGCGCGGCCGGCGCCGTCGTCGAGGCACTCCGCGCGCTTTGCCGCGAAGGGGTCGACGTGGTGGTCGTCGCGCGCGGCGGCGGCAGCTTCGAGGACCTGCTGCCCTTCAGCGACGAGCGGCTCGTCCGCGCGATCGCCGAGTGCCCGGTGCCGGTCGTGAGCGCCGTCGGGCACGAGCAGGACACGCCGCTCTGCGACCTCGCCGCCGACGTTCGCGCCTCGACCCCGTCCGTGGCTGGCCGGCTCGTCGTCCCGGACCTGGCGCAGCTGCTCGAGCGGCTCGACCGTTCGCGCGCCGGCCTCGAGCGCGGCACGCGGCGGAGCCTGGACCGTGAGCGGCAGCGCCTCGACCGTGCCCACGACCGGCTTCGGCGGGCGCCGCGCCTCCTCGTCGAGCGCCGGCGCGCGACGCTCGAGCAGAGCGCTGGGCGCCTGCGGGCGCTGTCGCCGCGCTCGACGCTCGAGCGGGGCTACGCCATCGTCCGCGCAGGCGGGCAGATCATCCGCTCGGGCCGAGCCGTCGACCCCGGCGAGCGCGTCGAGGTCGAGCTCGCCGAGGGCGGCTTCGGCGCACGCGTCGAGGAGTCGGGATGACGTTCGAGGAAGCTCAGCGAGAGCTGGAGGACATCGTCCAGCGCCTCGAGCGCGGCGAGGCGCCGCTCGACGAGGCGCTCAAGCTGTGGGAGCGCGGCGAGGAGCTGTACCGCTTCTGCAAGGCGCGCCTCGACGCCGCCGAAGGCACGATCGAGGAGCTCGCCTCGCGCGCCGAAGCCGCGAAGCCTTAGGATCCCGCTGTGGCAGAAGCCCCGGTCGAGCTCCTGCAGCGCGTTCCGCTGTTCGCCGACTTCGAGCGCGGCGACCTCGAGCGCCTCGCGCGCTCGTTCAAGGAACGCACCTTCGCGGCCGGCACCACCGTCGCGGACGAGGGCAGGACCGGTGCGGGCTTCTTCGTGATCGAGAGCGGCGAGGCGTCCGTCTCCGTGCGCGGCTCCGAGCGCGGCAAGCTCGGCCCTGGAGACTACTTCGGCGAGATCGCGCTGATCGACGAGGGCGCCCGGAGCGCAACCGTCACCGCCGACAGCGAGCTCCGCTGCTACGGCCTCACCTCCTGGGAGTTCCGGCCGCTCGTCGAGGGCAACGCCTCGATCGCGTGGAAGCTCCTGGAGACGATGGCGAAGCGACTGCGGACCGCTCAGAGCTGACCGAGCAGGCGGCCACCGACGCCGCGCTCGTCCAACGCTGCCGCGCGGGCGACGCCGACGCGTGGCGCGAGCTCGTCGACCGCTTCTCCCGCTACGTCTACGCGATCGCCGTGCAGGGCTTCCGCCTGACGCAGCAGGACGCGGAGGACGTCTTCCAGGAGGTGTTCGCGCGCGTCTACGAGCGACTCGGCTCGCTGCGCGACGACGAGGCGGTGCGGCCCTGGATCGCCCAGCTGACGCGCCGGCTCTGCATCGACCGCCTGCGGGCGGGCTCGCGCGAGTCGGACGCCGACCTCGACGAGCTGCCGGAGGTGCCGGCCGAGGATGTGCTCGAGGCGCTCGAGCGGGCCTTCGACGTGCACGAGGCGATGGCCGAGCTGCCGGAGAACTGCCGGCAGATCCTCGACCGCTTCTTCGCGCGCGACGAGAGCTACCGCACGATCGGCGACCAGCTCGGGCTGCCCGCGGGCACGATCGCGAGCCGCATCTCGCGCTGCCTCGACAAGCTGCGCGACGCCTTCGAGGGCGAGGGAAGAAACCTGCCCCCTGCCCCGTCAGGTGGACAGGTGACGTGATGGGTGGATACGACCACGAGCAACTGGCGAGCCTGATCGGGATGCTCCCGCCGGCGCCGCAGGCATGGGTGCGCGCCGCGCAAGAGCTGCCCGACGCGCGTCGTGGGCTGGACGAGCTCGTCGGACGGGCCGAGGCGGATGCCGCCTTCCGGGCGGAGGTGCTCGCCGACTTGGAGCGGGCGCTCGAAGCCGAAGGCGTCGAGCCGCAGCCGCGCGTGGTCGAAGAGCTCCGGCGCCTCTTGGCGGACGACTAGCCCGCGCCTACGATCCGCGCGTGAGCCAGGACGCGGCCGACCTCCCCGCCTGGAGCCTGCCCGCGGGCGCGGGTGAGCGCATCTCGATCGGGGTCGACTGGCCGGAGCACGTCACGCGGGAGTGGGCGTTCGGCGGCTCGACCGGCAAGGGCGTCCGCGTCTGCATCCTCGACAGCGGCATCGAGGCCGGCCACCCACGCATCGGCGAGGTCGACGGCGCGGTGGCGTTCCGCCGGCTCGAGGACGACGAGATCGAGCTCGAGGAGGACACCGAGGGCGACCTCTGCGGGCACGGCACGGCCTGCGCCGGGATCGTCCGGCAGCTCGCCCCCGAGTGCAGCCTCTTCAGCGCCCGCGTGCTCGGGGCCGGCTTCAAGGGCAGCGGCCAGGTGCTGCTGGCCGGGCTGCGCTGGGCGGTCGAGCAGGGCTTCGACGTGATCAACATGAGCCTCTCGACGACGAAGCGGCAGTTCGCGGAGCTGCTGCACGAGCTCGCCGACCGCGCCTACTTCAAGAACACCGTGCTCGTCGCGTCGGCGCACAACATGCCCGTCGAGAGCTACCCGTGGCGCTTCTCGTCCGTGATCTCGGTCGGCAGCCACGAGGAGCCCGACCCGATGGCGTTCTTCTACAACCCGTCGCCGCCGGTCGAGTTCTTCGCCCGCGGCGTCGGGGTCGAGATCGCGTGGCTCGGCGGTGGGACGATCCTCTCGACCGGGAACAGCTTCGCGACACCGCACATGAGCGGGATCTGCGCGCTCGTGCTCTCGAAGCACCCCGAGCTGACGCCGTTCCAGCTCAAGAACGTGCTCTACCTGACGGCCAACAACGTGGGAGGGGGAGAATGAGCGACCTACGCGCGGCCGTCGCGGCCGGCGCACTCGGCTCCGAGGACGCCTACCGCGAGCTGCTGCAGTCGATCGTCGAGGTCGCCCGAGCGATCTTCGGCGCGCGGGCGTCGTCGGTGTTCCTGTTCGACGAGGAGTCCGACGAGCTGGTCTTCGAAGCCGTCGCCGGCGAGGGCGCCGGGGACCTCGTCGGCCAGCGATTCCCGTCGAGCACGGGCATCGCCGGCTGGGTGCTCGTGACGCGGCAGCCGCTCGTCGTCGAGGAGCTCGACAAGGATCCGCGCTTCGCCCGCGAGGCCGCCGAGTCGACGGGCTTCGTCCCCAAGGGCCTGATGGCCGTCCCGCTCCTGCACGAGGACGAGGCGCTCGGCGTGCTCGAGGTGCTCGACCGGCCGCAGAAGGCAGCGTTCTCGCTCGCGGAGATGGAGCTGCTCGGCCTGTTCGCGAACGAGGCCGCGATCGCGCTCGACCTGCTGCAGAAGGCGCGGGCCGCCCGCGGCGTGCTCGAGGGCGAGGGCGGCGAGGCCGACGCACTCGCCCGCTTCGCGGCGAAGCTCGACGGAGCCGAGCCGGAGCGGCGGGACGCCGCGCTCCACCTGCTCGCCTCGCTCGAGCAGCTGCTCTAGGAAACGCGAAGAGGGAGCCGCTCGGCTCCCTCTTCAGCGTGGGTTGAGCTCGAAACCCGAACGCCCTACGCCTTGTTCACGCCCTTGTTGGCCTGGAGCTTGTGCATGTGGGCCTCGACGTCGTCGTCCTCGTCGTTCGCCAGCTTGTGCATCTCCGGCGCGTTCTTGTGCGCGTGCGCCTCGACGTCGTCGCCCTCGTCGCTCGCCAGCTTGTGCTGCGACGGGGCGTTCTTATGAGCGTGCCCCTC
>DASSMZ010000024.1:0-10647 GCA_035688325.1 Gaiellaceae bacterium | reverse complement strand
TGCTTGAAGTGCTCGGTGTCGATCGCGGTGCTCACGACGCAGCCGCCTCGAGCCGCCGCTCGGTCTCCGCCCGGTCGATCCCCTCCATCTCGACCACTTTTTCCCGAGCTGCCTGGCCGGAAACGATCGAGAGCGAGCGGCGCGGCAGCGAGAGCTCGCGCGCCAGCAGGTCGAGCAGCGCCTCGTTGGCGCGGCCGCCTTCCGGCGGTGCCGCGACCCGGGCCTTCCAGCCCTCCCCGTGACGCCCGACCAGCTCGTTGCGGCGCGCCCCCGGGGAGACGCGGAGCCGCACGCGCGTCGAGAGCTTCGCCATGCGACCAGTATAGGTTCGCCCGGCGGGGGTCAGGCGGCCTGGGTCCGGGACTCCGCCTCGGCTTCCGCGTCGTCGACCGCGTCCAGCGCCGCCTCGAGCAACGCCCGCACCTTCCGGGCCTCCGCGAGCAGGCGCTCGCGCTCTGCGGCGGCCGCGCGGGTGACCTCGCGCGCCTCCGCGTGCGCCTCCTTGATCACGATCCCGGCCTCGCGCCGCGCCTGGTCTTGCAGCTCGTGTGCCGACCGCTCCGCCGACACGAGCGTCATGCGCAGGAGCGTCTCGAGGTCGCGGTGCCGGGCGAGCTCGCCCTCGAGCTGCTCGATCCGGTCGGCGAACTCGGCGCGCTCGCGCCAGACCTCCTCGAACGAGTCCGCGATCTCCAGGATCAGCTCGTCGACGGGGCCCCGGCGGTAGCCGCGCAGGCCCCGCCTGAGGCGTATGTGGTGGAGCTCGACTGGTGTGATGGTCATGGCGTTCTCCTCTACGAGTAGTGAGCGAAGAGCGCGTCGATCACGCGCATCAGCGCGACCAGCGCGAGGATGGCCACGACCGGCGAGAGGTCGAGTGCGCCGAGCGGCGGCAGGAACCGCCGGAAGATCCGCAGGTACGGCTCGCAGACGTCGCGCAGGAAGTCCGAGATCCGCCGCACCCAGACCGTGTACGGGAGCCGCACCCAGGAGGTGAGGATGTACACGAAGATCAGCAGGATGTAGACCCAGAGGAACGTGTCGATCAGCGTGTTCGCGGTCGACGCCGCATCTGCCAGCGCAACGGTGGCCATCAGGCGTGAATTCGGCTCGGCACGCCGTTTTCCTGGAGATCAGGCCTGGTTGAAGAAGCCGCCGCGCTCGAGCAGGCGCGCCCGCTCCTCGGCGGAGACCTGCACGTTTCGGGGCGTTAGCAGGAACACCTTGTCGGCGACGCGCTGCATGCCGCCGTCGAGCGCGTAGGTCAGGCCGCTCGTGAAATCGATCAGGCGCTTCGAAAGCTCCTGGTCGGCGCCCTGCAGGTTGAGGATCACCGGGATGCCGTCCTTGAACTTGTCCGCGATCTGCTGCGCGTCGTTGAAGCTGCGCGGCACGACGAGGTGCACCTGCACCGACGGGATCGCCCGCATCGGCGCCGCCGCCGGCGCCTGGGCCTGGGCCTGGCGGCGGCTGTTGCGCGGCCGCAGCACCGCCGTCTGCGGCGCGGCCTCCTCCGGATCCGGGTCGGTCCAGTCGTCGAGGTCGCGCTGGCGGCCCCGCGGCGTGAGGCGGCGCACATTCGGCCGCTCGCTGTAGGTGCGCTCGAGGTCCTCCTCGGTGAGGTAGCCGTCCTCGTCCCAGTCGTCCTCCTCCTCGGCGATCCCGAAGTAGACGAGCGTACGGTTCCAAACGTCTGCAAATCCCATGAAAAGTGGATGTTACTCGGCGTAGAGCACGGATCCCAACCGCACCATCGTGGCGCCCTCGTCGACCGCCACGCGGTAGTCCTGGCTCGTCCCCATCGAGAGCTCCCGCAGGCCGTACCGCTCCGCGAGCTCACGGAGCCGGCGGAAGTACGGGCGCGACTGCTCGGGGTCGTCGGCGAACGGCGGCATCGTCATCAGGCCGACCGTGTTCTCGTACGACCCGAGGAAGTCCTCCAGCTCGCGCTCCGGAATCCCCGACTTCGACTCCTCCCCGCTCAGGTTGACCTCCACGAGCGCCGGGATCGTCAGCCGACGCGCCGCGGACTCGCTCGCGAGCGAATGGCACAGCTCGCACAGCTCGTTCACCGTCTTCGCCTTGCGGCTCTGCAGGTGGCCGATGAAGTGCCAGCGGAAGGCGTCGCCGTGGAGCGCGTGCTTGGCCTCGAGGTCCTGCGCCCGGTTCTCGCCGACGATCTCGATCCCCGCCTGCGCGAGCGCCGGCAGGTCGGCGGCGTCGACGTACTTGGTCGCGGCGACGACCGTCACCTTCGGCCCGATCTCGGCGCGGATCCGCTCGTAGTTCGCGGCGACCGTCTCAGGCGATAACGCGCTCCGCGTCTGGCTTGGACAGGACCGCGAGCGCGGGGCCAATGGTGCGTCCTCTCGCATTGGGCGCTTAGCCGATCACCCCGATGACGCCCTGCCTGCCGGTGACGCCCTCGTCGCGGCGGTGGGAGAAGAAGCGCTCGGGGTTGCAGGCCGTGCAGAGGTCGACGCGGTCGACGCGCGCGACGCCGGCCGCCCGCAGCGCCCGCTCGGCGGCAGTCCAGAGGTCGAGCTTGCCATCGCGGTAGAGGCCCATGCCGAACGCCCGCCGGAACGGCGCCGCCACCTCCTCCCCCACCTCGTAGCAGCACGGCCCGATTCCCGGCCCGACGACCGCAGCGACGAGCCCGCCCCCGACCGCCGTCACGCCCTCGGCGGCGATCCCCGCGACGAGGCCGCGCCAGCCGGCGTGCAGGACCGCCAGCGTAGGCGCGCGGCCGTTGGCGCGCGCCAGCGCGATCGGCAGGCAGTCGGCGGCGAGCGCGAGTACGGGCAGGCCGCGCTCGTCCGTCCAGAGGCCGTCGCCGCGCTGGCCACGCGAGCCGGGCCGCGCGCGGAGGACGTCGGCCGAGTGATGCTGGTAGTTCATCGCCAGCGCCTCCGGCTGGGCGCCGACCTCGGCGCAGAGCCTGCGTCGGTTCTCGTCGACGCGCTCCGGCTCGTCGGCAGTCGCCCGGCCGAGGTTGAGCGAGGCGAACGGCCCCTCGCTGACACCGCCCTCGCGCGTAGAGAAGACCACCTCGTACGGGCCCGGCGCGTGCTCCCAGCGGATCACTGCGCGAGCAGCTCCCGTGCCGCTTCGAGCTCGGAGTCGCGGCCGTCGAGCTCGCCGTTCAGCTTGCGGCGGCGAAGCTCGGCGAGCACCTCCCCCACGCGTGGAGACTCCTCGAGCCCGAGCCCAGCGAGGTCGGTGCCGTCCACCTCGAGCCGCACATCGCGGAGGCGCTCGAAGTACTCCCGCAGCGCCGGAGCCCCGGTGAGGGCGAGCGCGAACAGGGGCGCGTCCTCCGCGTACGGCTCGACGAGCGCGACGACGTCCGCCGGGGCCGTGGTCTCGCGCAGCTCCTCGGCGATTCGCGGCCCGGCGGTGACGGCGGCGGCGATCGCCTCCGCGTCCTGCCGACGCAGCGCCAGCCGGTCGAGCCAGGGGCGCGACTCCTCGCCCAGCTCGTGCGCCACCGCCGCGAGCCCGAGCCGCCAGGACGGGATCCCCGGCGCGTACTCGTCGCGAAGGACGCGCAGACACTCGAACAGCGCAGCGGCGTCCTCGTGAGCCGCTCGGCGCGAGTCCGGGCCGAGGGCGCCCAGTCGCCGGATCGACTCCGGCGCGTGGGGCTCGTCGAGCAGCAGCACGAGCTCGTCCCGCAGCCTCGCCGGGGTCAGGCGGGCGACGAGTCCGCCCTCGATCGCCCTGCGGGCGAGGTCGAGCGTGTGCTCGTCGAGCGTGAAGCCGAGGCGGCTCGCGTACCGGATCGCGCGGAAGATGCGCGTCGGGTCGTCGACGAACGAGCCGTCGTGGAGGACGCGGATCGTGCGCGCCTCGAGGTCGACCCGGCCGCGGAACGGGTCGACCAGCCGGCCCAGGTCGTCGCCGGCCAGCGAAGCAGCCATCGCGTTGATCGTGAAGTCGCGGCGCGCGAGGTCGTCGTCGATCGTGCCCGGCTCGACCACCGGCAGCGCCGCCGGCGCCTCGTAACGCTCCCGGCGCGCCGTGACCACGTCCACACGCTCGCCGTCTCCGTGCTCGACGACGGCGGTGCCGAAGGCGTCGTGCGAGCGGACGCGTCCGCCCAGCCGGCCCGCCAGCGCCTCGGCGAAGCGGACGCCGTCGGCCTCGACCGCGAGGTCGACGTCGAAGCCCGGCTCGCCGAGCAGGATGTCGCGCACCGTGCCGCCGACGAGGTAGACGGCACGGCCGTCGCGAACGGCGGCGACGGCGTCGAGCACCGGTCGAAGCCGCGGCAGCGCCGCGAACCGGTCGGCGAGCGAGATCTCCTCGGCCTCGGACATGCGAGCCATTCTGCCTCCAGCCCCGGCAGGAAGCGGCGCACTCTCGGCACGTTCCGCGACAGACACGCGCGTCCGGCGTGGCTACGCTCGCCTCGGGGAGGAGGCCGGGCGAACCGTACTCAGACCACCTGCGGCGCCGGCGCGGGTCAGGCGACCAGCGCGATCGCGTCGATCTCGACCTTCGCGCCGGACGGGAGCGCCGAGACCTCGATCGTGGCGCGGGCCGGTGGCTCCGCGCCCACGTGCTTCGCGTAGACCTCGTTCATGGCGGCGAAGTCGCCGAGGTCGGCGAGGTAGACCGTCGTCTTCACGAGCCGGTCAAGCCCGCTCCCCGCCTGCTCGAGGATCGCCCGCAGGTTCGCGAACACCTGCTCGGTCTGCTCCTCGATCGAGTCGCTCACGATCTCCGCATGATCCGGGCGGAGCGCGAGCTGCCCGGAGACGAACACGAGGTCGCCGGCGCGGATCGCCTGGGAATACGGCGCGCCCTGGAACGGCGCAGGGGCTGCCTCTGTGCGAACGACCTGCCTCTCCATCACTCCTCCCTCCGCCGCTTGCGGCAGCTCTGCGCCAGCGCCACGCCCAGCGCCTTGAAGATCGCCTCGAGCACGTGCTCGGGGTCGTCGCCCTCCATCAGCCTGACGTGCAGCGTCAGCCCAGCACCCTCCGCGAGCTCGCGCAGGAAGGTGCCGACGATGTCGCGCGCCAGCCCGGCGACGCGGGCGTCGCTGAGGTCGGCGTTCGACACGACGAGCGGCCGGCCCGACGCCTCGACCACGACGTGGGCGAGCGCCTCGTCGGCGGGCACGACCGCCGAGCCGTGCCGGCGGCAGCCCTCGCGCGAGAGGGCGTCGCGCAGCGCCGTCCCCAGCGCTCGCCCCGCCGCCGCGACCTCGGCCTCGGCGTCTCCGGGCGCGACCTCGAGCGCGAGGTCGAAGGAGGCGTACTCGGCGAGCAGCGCGAGCAGGTGGTCGAGCACGGGCACGCCGGTCGCGACGTTCGCCTCGCCGTGGCCCGCGACGTCGACCCGCGCGTGCATCCGGCCTGCCTCCTCCGCGCGGCCGAGGGGCTGGGACACCGTCAGACCTCGAGCCGCTCGATGCGAGCGCCGAGCGAGCGCAGCCGCTCGTCGATCCGCTCGTAGCCGCGGTCGATCTCGCTGATGTTGCCGATCGTCGAGGTGCCCTCGGCGCACAGCGCCGCCAGCAGCATCGCCATCCCGGCACGGATGTCCGGGCTCGACATCTGCTGGGCGTAGAGCTTGGTGGGGCCGGTGACGACGGCGCGGTGCGGATCGCAGAGGATGATCCGCGCGCCCATCGAGACCAGCTTGTCGACGAAGAACAGACGGCTCTCGAACATCTTCTCGAAGATCAGGATCGTCCCCCGGGCCTGCGTCGCGACGATGACCGCGATCGAGGTGAGGTCGGCCGGGAACGCGGGCCACGGCCCGTCCTCGACCTTCGGGATCTGACCCCCGAGGTCGTCGAGGATGACGAGCTCCTGGCTCGGAGGGACGCGGAGGCTGGTGCCGTCGACCTCGACGCGCACGCCGAGCCGCTCGAACGTCGGCAGGATCGGGCCGAGGTCCTTCGGCTCGACCTCGTCGATCGTGATGTCCCCGCCGGTCACCGCGGCCAGGCCGACGAAGCTACCGACCTCGATGTGCTCGGGACAGATACGCCATTCGCCGCCCGACAGCGACTCGACGCCGTGGATCCGCAGCACGTTCGACTCGATCCCCTCGATCTGCGCGCCCAGCGAGACGAGAAAGCGGCAGAGATCCTGGATGTGCGGCTCGCACGCGGCGTTGCCGATCACGGTCTCGCCCTGGGTCAGCGCCGCTGCCATGACGGCGTTCTCGGTCGCCATCACGCTCGCCTCGTCGAGGAAGATGTGCTTCGCCCGCAGACCGTCCGTGCGCAGCTCGAAGCGGTCGCCGATGTCGATCTCGGCGCCCAGCTCCGCGAACGCGTGGATGTGCGGGTCGAGGCGCCGCCGCCCGATCACGTCGCCGCCGGGAGGCGGCACGCTCGCGCGGCCCACGCGGGCGAGGAGCGGGCCTGCGAGCAGGAACGATGCGCGGATGCGGCGGGCGAGCACGCCGTCCAGCTCGTGCGACGAGACGTCGGCGGCGTGCACCCGGACCTCGTTCTCGCCGACCCAGTCGGCGTCCGCGCCGAGCGCGTTGATCAGCTCGATCATCGTCTCGACGTCGCGGATGCGCGGCACGTTCCGGAGCGTCACCGGCTCGCTCGTCAGCAGGCACGCGGCGAGCACGGGCAGTGCGCCGTTCTTGTTGCCGGCGGCGCGCACGCGCCCGCTCAGCGGGTGCCCGCCCTCGATCACGAAGGATTCGGCGAGCGTGTCCGTGACGGCGGTCTGCGCCATGAGCGGGCTATGGTAACGGCGACGTGGAGCCGACTCGCGAAGCCGCCTGGGAGACCCTCAACCGCTACACGAAGAGCGAGGCGCTGCTGCGCCACGCGCTCGCCGTCGAGGCCGCGGTCGGGGCGTACGCGCGCACGTTCGGCGAGGACGAGGAGCTCTGGCGGGCGACCGCGCTCCTGCACGACTTCGACTACGAGATGCACCCCACGCTCGACAAGCATCCGCAGGACGGCGCGCCGCTCCTGCGCGAGGAGGGCTGGCCGGACGAGGTCGTGGACGGCGTCCTCTCGCACGCCTCGCACCTCGAGCTGCCGCGCGACACGCCGCTCAAGAAGACGCTCTTCGCCTGCGACGAGCTGGCGGGCTTCGTCCACGCCTGCGGGCTCGTGCGGCCGGACGGGATCGCGACGCTCGAGCCGAAGTCGGTCAAGAAGAAGCTCAAGCAGCCGTCGTTCGCGGCCGGGGTCAACCGCCAGGACGTCTACGAGGGCGCAGAAGAGCTCGGTGTCGAGCTCGACGACCACATCAGATTCGTGATCGAGGCGATGCGACCGATCGCGGGCGAGCTCGGCCTACGGCAGAGCGTCGACCAGACGGTCTAGGTCCTCGTCGGTCGTCCACCAGCCGCACGAGACGCGGATCCAGCCGAAGCCCGGGACGTCGCGGACGATCACGCCCGCGTCGTAGAGGCCGCGGACGAGCTCCTTCGTGTCGCCCTCGACGCGGAACGTCACGAGCGTTCCCTGCTCCGGCGCCGTGACGACCCGTTCGCCCAGCAACGCGCGACACCGCGCGGCCATCGCGGCCGCCCGCTCGAACCGGCCCTCCGGGGCGACGTCGAGCGCCACCGACAGGCCCGAGAGCGACGGCACCGGCGTCCAGTTCGAGTCGAAGCGCGCCGCGCCCTCGCGCGGCGTGAAGGCGCCGGTCGGCTCGTAGGCCTGCTGCGACAGGTAGCTCGGGGCGGTCACGACGAGCGCCTCCGGGTCGCGCACGACGAGGCCGCCGGTGGCGTCGGGCCCGCAGAGCCACTTCTGGCACGAGAAGGCGTAGAAGTCGACGGCGGCGGCGTCGACGGGGATCGCCCCCGCAGACTGCGCGCCGTCGACGAGCACCGGCACGCCGCCTTCGCGCCGCAGCTCCTCGACCGGGTAGCGGTTGCCGGTCGTCCAGCACACGTGCGAGAGCGCGATCAGCTTCGTCGCCGGTGTGAGCGCGTCGAGCAGCACGGGCAGCGACTCCTCCGGCGGCAGCTCGCGCACCGGCGCGACGTTGACCTGTGCGGGCGAGGAGGCAAGCGCGCCCAGCAGGCCGAAGTGCTCGCCGTCACTCGTCAGGACCTCGTCCTCCGGCCCGAGGTCGAGGCCCGAGAGGACGATGTTGCAGCCGTTGGTCGTCGACGTCGAGAGCGAGAGCAGCGCCGGCTCGACGCCCACCGCGGCTGCGAGCTTCGCCCGCACCTCGTCGCGCAGGGCGAGCGCCCGCTCGAAGTACGCGGCGCCGCCGCGGCCCGACTCGACGTCGAAGCGCTCCTGCTCGGTCATCGCCTCGTACGTCGACCGCGCGAGCGGCCCGTTCGTGCCCGCGTTCAGGTACGCGAAGCGCTCGAAGACCGGGAACTCCGCCCGGGCCTGCTCCCAGCTCATCCGATCGTCACCTCCACCGGCGCATGGTCGGACAGGAGCTTGCCGTCGAGGCGCCGCTGCTCGTCGGGCCAACGGTGCGCGGGCGTCGACGGCGCGCCGCGCACGAGCACCTGGTCGAGCCACGAGATCGGCTTCGTGAACCCCCACTCGGCGAGCTTCGGCAGCGTCGAGGAGTGCTCGCGGACGACGTTGAAGTCGCCCGCCAGGACGAGTACGTCGCCGGGCTCCGCGAAGGCGTCGGCGAACGTGGCCGCCCGCAGGAGCTCGGCGTCGGCCACGCGCCAGTCGTGCGCCGCCGAGCCGTGCAGGTTCGCCACCGTCAGCTCCTCGGTGCGGACGGCGTGGCAGACACGCCGTTCCTTGGCCCAGCGCCGGCGCGTGGCCGCGTCGAGGCCGAGCTCGCTGCCGATGCGGCGCCGGAACGACGGCGGGTTGAGCACGATCGAGTCGGTCGTCAGCTCCCGCAGCCCCGGGCGCAGGAGGATCGCGTTCGCCTGGCCCACGAACAGCGAGCGGAACAAACCCTGGTTCAGCTCGGTCAGCCTGCGGCCGAGATCGCCGGGGATCGGCGGCCGCCGCGCGACCGCGCCGAACGCCTGCATGCCGCTCCAGGCCTCGAGGTGCGCGAGCGTCCACGCCGGCAGCTCCTGCAGACAGACGACGTCGGGCTCGCCGGCGGTCGCGAGGCCGAGCGTGCGCCGCAGGTACGAGTGCCGGTCCGGCGGGCTCGACATCCCGTGGAAGACGTTCCAGGTACGGACGAGCAGGCTCAAGGCGCCTTACTCTAGGGCCGCAGTGGTCAACAACCAGCGCTTCGACCGGTCGTTTCGGACGGACGCGCGCCCGGAGCTCGCGCGTCCTGAGGCGGCATCGCGGGCGACGCCTTAGCTCGTGCTGCGGAAGCGCCGCTTCGCCGACGTGATCGCCCGGCAGCTCGACCTGTTCGTGCGCGACAACCTCGACCTGCTCGAGGCGTGCGACGCGGCCGAGCGTGCGTACGACCGCGCCGGCCGCGACGAGGCCGAGGAGCGCTTCGGCGACTACCAGGAGCTGGTCGAGACCGGCACGGAGATCCTCGCCGAGCTGCGCGACAACTTCGCCTCGACCCTCGACGAGGCCGCGGCCGAGGAGTACGAGGACGCGTTCAACCGCGCGGTCGAGAAGCGGCTCCCGCGGTTCGGGCTCGAGATCGAGAACACCTAGGAGCGCTAGTGGAGTTGCGCGGCGAAGCCGCCGACGATCGCGCCGTACGCGACGTGGCCGAGCACGGTCCAGATCACGGTCCGGCTCCCGTAGTTCATGAGCAGGAAGCCGGGCGACTCGAGCAGCGGCGTCTCCTCGGCGTCCGACCACGGCGTCCCCATCCGCGGGTGGATCGCAGGCAGCAGCACCGTCATCAGCACGCCTCCGGCGGCGGCGGCGTGCACGATCCCGAGGAGCGCGCCGAACCCCCACCCGGCGTGGTCGACCGCGCGGAAGATCGCGTAGTACACGAGCGAGAAGAACAGGCCGTTGCCGAAGTGGATCGCGTAGCCGAGCACGCTCGCGCGCCCGCGGCGATCCGTGAAGACGGTCCCGAGCAGCAACGGGATGTCCATCCGCGTCCAGCCCAGCTCCTGCGCCAGCCGCAGCGCGCTCGTCAGCACGATCGTGCCGACCGCGCCGCCCGCGAGCGCCCCCCAGACGCTCACGCCGCCCGCTCCCGGAGCTCGGCCTCGGCGTCGGCGATCGAGACGGCCGCGTTGATCAGGGCGAGGTGCGTCAGCCCCTGCGGGAAGTTGCCGAGAAGCTCGCGGCTGGACGGGTCGATCTCCTCCGAGTAGAGGCCGACGTCGTTCGCGAGGCCGAGCAGCTCCTCCATCAGCGCGTTCGCGTCGTCGACGCGGCCCGAGCGCGCGTACGCGTCGACGAGCCAGAACGAGCACGTCAGGAACGCGCCCTCGCCGCCCGAGAGCCCGTCCTCGCCGCGGTAGCGGTAGACGTACGGCCCTTCCTTCAGCTCGCGCTCGATCGCCGCGATCATGCCCTGGATCCGGTCGCCGCGCGGGTCGTGGAAGCCGAGCAGCGCGAGCGTGAGCAGGCTGCCGTCGAGCTCGCGCATCTCCGGCGCGCGGATGTAGCTCTGCAGCCCGTCGTCCCAGCCCTCCTCGTCGACGAACGCTTGCACCTGGTCGGCGGCGCTGCGCCAGCGCTCGTGGCGGTCGGGGATGAGCCCGCTCTCGGCGAGCTTGCACGCGCGGTCGAGCGCGACCCAGCAGAGGGCCTTCGACTGGATGTAGTCCGTCCGG
>DASSMZ010000018.1:0-16842 GCA_035688325.1 Gaiellaceae bacterium | reverse complement strand
CGCGCCGCCCCTTCAGGTCGTTACTTGTTCACCGATGGACGAACGGGAGCCGCTCCCGCCGCCTATGGAACCCAGTAAGCGGTCGGCTCCGTGCAGACCGCATAGACCGACATGCTCGCATCGGTCTGGCCGGCGTTGTAGGCGTCCACAATCCACTTGTCCGGGATACCGGACGAGCTAGCGCTCCAGCCCCAACGCGATTCGATAACGCGGACGTCAACCTCTCCGCTGTACCGATAACCACCCGCACTCACGGCTGTGCCTTCCGGACACACGGCCTCCTGAGACGCGGTTTCCCCGGTGGGGACGGTCATAGGCCCAGACAATTCGTAGCCGAGCAAAGCCGGTCCCGACTCACCCTGCGGCCCAGGCACGCCCTGCGGCCCGACGGCGCCACGCGGCCCCGTCGTGCCGCGCCAGCCACGAGGTCCTGTCGGACCGCGTAGCCCGATGTCTCCGGGATCGCCCTGTGGCCCGCGGGTCACCGAGAGCACCTTCGCCGGGAACTTCCTGTTCTTGCCGAGCGGGTAGAGCTGTCCCGCCTTCGGCGTCTTCGAGGCGTGGATCGTGTCGACGCGATCCGCGTTCTTCGCGAACGGGAGCGCATTCTTCGCCGCCTCGCCGAGCGACGTCACTCCGAGCAGCGCAAGGAGAAACGCCGCCACCGACAACACGATCGGTAGCCGTTTCATGCCTGCACCTCCTCCTCAAGGCTCGGCGGCACGCGCGCACACGGGCGCACCAAGCCAGGCTCAGCCTCACCGCCCTGGTGTCCCGCGCCATCGGTGTCGCTACTGAGGAGCGCTCAGTGGAATCTACGGAGGCTGCCCGTGTTGGCTCCCCGCGCAGCCAGCGCGGGTGTGAGAGCGCCTTGCTCGGATCGTCGTCGACTCGGCCGCGCGCGGCGGCTAGCGCGTCAGGCCGCGAGCGCGCCGTCCCGGTACCAGTGCGGGTGGTTGAACGCGTCCACCACGTACTCGTCCTGGACGGCGAAGGAGAAGTCCTCGAACTCGCCGGAGAGCCAGTGGACGTGGATCGTCAGCTTCTGACGGGCCTCGGGGCCGTGGTAGACCATCTCCACGCGGTGCTCCGTGTCCTCGCGTTCCATCAGCGTCATCGGGTACTGCACGAGACTCACCTCCTTCTTGGGGTCACTCACTAAGACGACGCACGAGACGCATCGGTTCTGACACAGATGGGGTGATCGGCACGAGACGGCGATCGCGTGCCAGGCGGTGGTTTCGGACTCGCGACAAGGCTGGACGACCGGCCTCTCCGAGCGTACGGTGTGGCTCGCTGACTACGTGGGGAGGGGCATGATGCGGCTCAGGCTTTTCATTGCGGCAACCGCGCTCGCCGCGGCGATGGCAGTCGTCGCCGTGGCAGGCGCGAATCAGACCGGCAACGGCAGCTCGACCGGCAGCGCGCTGGTGTTCGTGCCGAACCCGGTGTCGAGCCTCGGGGACGAGTCTCTGACCGACCAGAAGGACTCGGACGCCGCGGTTCCGCCCGCGGCGTACCACGCGGTCCAGCTGACGAACCTCGACGGCAGCGGCTACCTGCGCGGCGACTACGCGGACGTCTACAGCTCGACCGGCAAGCTCGCGTTCTCACCGAACAACACGTTCGCGTACACGCGGAGCCAGGATCAGTTCGAGCAGGTGATGGCGTACTACTGGATCACCGAGGCGCAGAAGTACGTGCAGAGCCTCGGCTTCGGCACGACGCTGCCGGCGATCAACGACGAGCCACAGAACGTGCGCATCGACCAGCTGGGCGCGGACAACTCGTTCGAGACGACGCACCCGAAGGACGAGCTGCGCTTCGGCAAGGGCGGCGTCGACGACGCCGAGGACGGCGAGGTGATCCTGCACGAGTACGGGCACGCGCTCCACGCGGCGCAGAACTTCAACTTCGCCCCCGAGGAGAACGGGGCGATCAGCGAGGGCTTCGGCGACTACTGGGCCGTGACCGTCTCGGACGTCGTCTCCCAGCGGCTCGGCGTGCCGGAGCTGGAACCGCTTCCGTGCGTGGCGGACTGGGACTCGACCTCGTACACCAGCGGCCCGGTGCACTGCCTCCGGCGGCTGGACACGAACCTGCACTACCCGGCCGACCTGAACGGCGAGGTGCACCACGACGGCCAGATCTGGTCGCGCGCGCTGTGGGACATCCGCCAGGCGCTGGGACACGTCAAGGCCGATACGATCATCCTGCAGGGGACGAACGGCTACACGGGCACGACGATGCCCGACCTCGCGAACCGGACGGTCGCGGCGGCGCAGTCGCTCTACGGCAACGCGACGGCCAACACGGTGCGCCAGGCGTTCGTGGCGCGCGGAATCCTGTAGGCCCGGAGGCTCAACCTTCGTTCACGACCAGCTCACCGTCGACGGTGAGCTGGTCGACCACCCCGACGACCACGGCCCGCACGGGCGCGGGCTCGACCTCGATCACCTGTCGCGCGGAGTTCCCCTCATCGATGATCAGCACGGTCTCGCCGGCCCCGGAGCCCACCGTGTCGACGCAGATCAGGTAGCTCCCGTCGGGGCCGCCCGATGCATCGAGCAGGTCACACACGAGCAGGCGACGTCCGTCGAACACCGGGGAGTTGATCGTCGAGACGACCGTGCCGACGACCCGGCCGACCTTCACTGCAGCTCCTCGACCGCGTCGACGATGCCCACGATCGCGTGGTCGACGGGGACAAAGGTGTTCGGTAGCGCCTGGGACGCCTCGCGGGCGCCGACGATGTACACCAGCTCCCCGGGGCCGGCCATGTGCACGCCGTCCGCAGCGACGACGGGCTCGCCCTCTTCGCGCTCGTGCCGGTCGAGCGGCTGGACGATCAGGAACTTCACGCCCTCGAGCCCGTCGGCCTTGAGCGACGCGACGAGCGTCCCGGTCACGCGCGCGAGCTGCACCTATCCGACTCCGCCGGAGGTCGGCAGCGGACGACCGCGCGGGGGGACGATCGTCGAGGGTCGACCGCTCTCGTTCGGCAAGGGCTTCTCGACGTCGCTCGCCCGCCCCGCAAAGGTCGGATCGGCGACCAGGTTCTCGCGCATCTCGGCGTGCAGCTGCGAGACGACGACGTGGGTCACCTCGTACCCCGAGCCGGCGACGCGATCGAGGGCGTAGCCGACGGCCGCATCGACCTCGGCGAGCTCGCCGCCGAAGAGCACGTAGCCCTTGCCGCCGAGGTCGTCCGCGAGGCGCAGGTCGCGGATCGTCACCTCCGCCCCCTTCACGCCGGCGTCCGCGGCGTCGATCGTCGTCGCGACCGTCGGCGCTTCGACGACGCCCAGGGCCTCGCCCTCGTCCTGTCGCCGAGATCCCGCGATCGAGGCGACGACGTCGGGGTGCACGTCCGGCAGGAAGACGACGTCCACCAGCGCCGGCCCTGCAGATTCGCGTCCGGCCTCCAGCGCTTCCTCGACGTCCGCAGTCAGCCCCCCGACCAGCACCAGGTACTTGCCCGGATGCACCGTCCCCGCCCGGATCACCTCGAGCGGCGCGCGCTTGATCATGGCGTCGCCCGCCTCGATGCCCTTCGCGATCGAGTCGAGCTCCAGGAGGGCGACCGCGGGCTCCATCAGACGATCCGGAGCGCCCCGACCACGGTGATCCGGCGCTCGCGCGAGAACGTGCGTGGCCTGGTCAGGCCGTCGCCCGTCGGGCTCGCGATCGAGAAGGACGAGAAGCCCTCCCCGCCCTCGCCGAGCCCGGCGAAGTTCGGGCCGTTGGCGACGAAGATGCTGCAGTTCATCGCGCGGGCCATGCGGGTGATCGTCTCGACGTTGGTGGAGTGGATCGACGCCGTGTGCCTGAAGCGGTGCTCCGAGCGGACGGCCAGGTCGATCGCCTGGTCGACCGTCGGGACGCGCACGACGGGCATGACGGGCATCATCTGCTCGGTCCAGACGAGGCTGTGCTCGCGCGGGACCTCTGCGACGACGAGGCGGACGTCGCCGTCGACGCGGATCCCGATCTCCGCGAGGATCACCGACGCGTCCTTGCCGATCCACTCGGGGTTGATCTGGCCCGGCTTGTTCGGCGCGCCGAGCTCGTTGAAGATCACGCGCTCCAGCCGGCGGAGCTCGTGCTCCTTGAGGACGTAGGCGCCGGACTGGCCCATCGCGCGTACTAGCCGGTCGGCGACCGTGTCGACGACGATCGTCGTCTTCTCGTCCGTGCAGATGACGTTGTTGTCGAAGGATGCCCCGGCGACGATGTCCCGGCCGGCCTTCTCCACGTCGGCGGTCTGATCGACGACGGCCGGCGGGTTGCCCGGCCCGGCGGTGACGGCGCGCTTGTCGGTCTTCAACGCTTCGCGCACGACGCCAGGGCCGCCGGTCACGAGCAGCAGCCGCACGTCGGCGTGCCACATCAGCTCCTTTGCGCTCTCCACGGTCGGCTCGGGGATCGCGGTGACGAGGTTCTCCGGCCCGCCGGCGGAGACGATCGCGCGGTTGATCAGCCGGATGTTCTCCGCCGAGACCCGCTTCGCGTTCGGGTGCACGTTGAAGACGACCGCGTTGCCGGCGGAGACGATCGCGATCGTGTTGTTGATGATCGTCGAGGTCGGGTTCGTCGTGGGCGTGATCGCGGCGACGACGCCGAAGGGGGCGAACTCGGTCACCATCATGCCCTCGTCACCTGTGACGGCCTCGAGCTCGAGGTCCTCCGGGCCCGGCGTCTTGCCTGCCACGAGCCGGTTCTTGACGATCTTGTCCGCGACTCTGCCCAGGCGCGTCTCGGCGACGGCCATCTCGGCCAGGCGCTCGGCGTGCTCGAGCATCGACCCGCGGATCGCGGCGACGATCGCCTTGCGGCCCTGAAGGCCGATCCGCTCGTACTGGGAGTAGGCGCGGACGGCCGCCTGCACGGCGTCGCCGATCGACGCGAAGATGCCGTCGCCCAGCTCCGCCTCCCCCGCAGCCGACAGCTCGGCTTGGGCGCGCAGCCCGGCACCCGTGTCTGCGCCCGCCTCGCCGATCCGGCGGCGGACCCGCTCGATGATTCCCTGGATCTCTTCCTGCGACAGCGCGCTCATCCGGGCCTCGCTCTCACTTCGTGAACTTGTCCTCGCCGCCCACTTCCCACGTGTCGACGATCGCCATCACCACGGCGTCGCACGGGCGGTCGCGGGTGACCTCGGTCTGCCGGGCCGAGCTGCCCGTGGCCACGAGCACGACCTCGCCGACTCCTGCGCCCACGGCATCCGCTGCGATCACGAACGACCCGAGGTCGGTGTTCTCCACGTCGACGTGGCGAACCACCAGGAACTTCAGCCCCTCCATCGTGGGCTCCTTGCGGCTGGCCACCATCGTTCCGGCTACGCGTCCGAGGAGCACGCTTCTCCTTTCGTCACGGCTCCCGCGGCCGGGCGAGCGCTCGGCTCCCCCGGCCCGGAAGGCGGTTCTTCGCTACGAGGCCGCCGCAGCCGATCCCATCTCCTCGGCCTGGTCCCTGCGCCCGAGGGGCAGCACGAGGTCGACGTTCACGTGCGGGCGGGCGATCACGTGGCTGGCGATCAGCTCGCCGACCTTCTCGGCGCTCTGGACGCCGGCCTGCACGGCCGCCTTGACGGCGGCGACGTCGCCGCGGACCACCGCGGTCACGTAGCCGCCTCCGGTCTCCTCGAAGCTCACCAGCTCGACCTTGGCCGCCTTCACCATCGCGTCTGCGGCCTCGACCATTGCGGGGAAGCTCCTCGCTTCGATCATTCCGAGCGCATCAGCCATCTGCTCCGCCTTTCTCGCTTGACGTCACTTTCCGCCTACCTCCCGCCCGTCCAGGCCTTCGATCGCCGCCACCGCGGCCTGCCAGCCGACGTCGATGTCCTGCTCCTCGCCGCCGAGGTACACCCGGCCCATCGAGCCGAACGCGCGCACCTCGAGAATGTTGATGTTCGCCGCCTTCTCCGCCTCGTTCGCCGCGAGCGCGGCGTAGGCGGCCGGCTCGCACTCGAGGACGTAGAGCGTCTGGCCGGCCATGATCATCTGGCCGTGCCGCGTCCGGTTGATCAGCTGGGTGTGGTGGTCGTCGAGGCGCCGGACGATCTGGCTGGAGAGGATCCGCGGCTTGAGCCGGTCGGACTCCGTGAGGCCGACCGAGTCGAGGATGGCGGCGCCGGCCGCTCTCGTCTCCGCCTGGTCGCCCGAGTGCACCTCGAGCAGGCCGTAATAGCGCTCGATGATCTGCATCCCGGGGCGGACGTTCGTCGCCTTCAGCGCCACGTCCGTCAGACGGTTGATCTCGATCCCGGGCGAGATCTCGACGTACAGCGAGGCGTCCCCGGCCAGCGGCAGGAACCCCTGGGCGATCGTGCCCAGGAACGCTGCGTACTGCGGCTGCAGGCTGTCGAGGAAGCAGTACGCGCGGACTTCGATGCCGTTGCTCATTCGGGCTCGCCTCCCAAGGTCAGTACCGTCCGTCACCGGGGTCGCCCCCGCTCACGATCTCCACGCTCGCCGAGGCGCCGATCCGCGTCGCCCCGGCGGCGATCATCTCGCGCACGTCCTCGGCGCTCCTGATCCCGCCCGCCGCCTTGACTCCGAGCTTCGGGCCGACGGTCTCCCGCATCAGCAGGACGTCCTCGAGCGTCGCCCCGCCGGGCCCAAAGCCCGTCGAGGTCTTGACGAAGTCGGCCCGCCCCAGCTTGGTCAGGTGCGAGGCGATCACCTTCTCCTCGTCCGTCAGAAACGCGGCCTCGATGATCACCTTGTTGATCGCGCCGGCCTCGTGGCAGGCGTCGGAGACCTTCTCGATCTCGCGCCGCACGAGCTCGTGGTCGCCGCTCCTCAGGGCGCCGACATTGATCACCATGTCGATCTCCCGCGCGCCGTCGCGGATCGCGCGGCGGGCCTCCAGCGCCTTCACCTCCGGCGTGCTGGCCCCGAAGGGGAAGCCCACCACCGACGCAACCTTGACGTTCGTGCCTTTCAGGCTCTGTGCACAGCGGCGGACCCAGGTCGGATTCACGCAAACCGACGCGAAGCCGAACTCACGCGCCTCGTCGCAGAGCCGGTCGATGTCCGCCGCCGTCGCGTCGGGACGGAGGAGCGTGTGGTCGATGAACCGTGCCAGGTCGCGTGGGACATCCGCGCCATTGCCCGAGTAGCTGATGCGGCCGGCGCCGTTGTGGACGACGCCGCGAACGGTGTCCGAGCAGTGAGCCGCGCAGGCCCCCTGGCACGAGGGGTCGGAGCAGTCGCACGCGCCGCGGGCCGCGAGCACCGCGAGCACCTCGCGGGTGACGGCGTCGATCAGGACGTCGGTCGTCGCGCTCATCGACTCGCTCCCACCGCCGGCGCCAGGTACCGCCGCTCGATCTCGAGGATCTGCTCGACGCGGCGGGCGTGGCGGTCGCCGCCCCAGGGCGTCGCGAGCCACGCCTGCACGATCTGTAGCGCGAGGTTCTCGCCGGTCAGCCCGGCGCCGAGCGCCAGGATGTTCGCGTGGTTGTGCTCACGGCTGTTCTTCGCAGACGAGACGTCCCAGCAGGTCGCGGCGCGGATGCCCGGCACCTTGTTCGCGACCATGCAGGAGCCGATCCCGGCGCCGTCGACGACGATTCCCCAGCGGCAGCTGCCGTTGGCGACGAGGCGCGCGACCCGGTGGGCGAATTCCGGATAGTCCACCGACTCGGTGCTGTCGGTTCCGCAATCGCGGACCTCGAGGCCTTGCTCCCGCAGCTCGGCGACGATGCGTTCCTTCAGCCGGTAGCCGCCATGGTCGGCACCGACCGCGACTTCGGCCGAGGCGCCCGAGTCGGGCTCGAAGTGATCATCGCCACCCGCCGAGCTCGGCGGGTGCTCCGCCGTGACCTCCGCGATCACCGCGGCCACCAGCGCGCGCACTTCCTCCTCGCTCGGACCCGCGCCGCCGTGGTGACCTGGTTGCGAACTCACCGTGTGCCTCCCGGTCCGTGCAGCTCGACGCGGTACTCGTACCGCTCGCCGACAAACACGAGGCGCGTGGACTCCACGGCGTGTCCATCGGGCGCAAAGGTCTGGCGGCTGATCAGCAGGACCGGCGTGCCCGGCTCGCAGCCGAGCAGCTCGGCGCTCTCGCCGTCGACGACGCCGGGCGAGATCGTCTCCGTCGCATGATCGAGCACGAGCCGGATCGGCTCCCGCTGCAGGGCCTCGTACATCGAGCCGCTCTCGAGGCGGTCCTGCTCGAAGAGGTCGTCATGCCCGCGCAGCACGCTCAGCGGAAGCCATGTCTCGGCCAACCCGACGGGGTTGCCGTCGGCTAGGAAGAGGCGGCGGAGTCGCCGGCAGCGGGCATCCTCCCCGAGGCCAAGCTCGGCGGCGACAGCGGTCGGCGCCTGCTCGACGGAGGAGGAGAGCACGCGGTGCGACGGCTCGAAGCCCTGGCTCGAGGCCAGCTCCGTGAACGAGGTCAGCAGCGGCACGTGCCGGATCTTCGGAACGGCGACGAAGGAGCCGAGGCCCTGCACCCTCCGGATCACCCCGCTCGCCTCGAGGTCGGCGAGGGCCTGGCGGACGGTCGCCCGTGAGACCCGATAACGCTCGCGGATCGCGGTCTCGGTCGGAAACCGGTCGCCCGGCTGCAGGCCGCTCTCGCGCACCTCCTCGAGCAACGCATCCCGGAGCTGCGCGTACAGCGGGAGCGGGTCGCGGCGATCGAGCCGCACCGGCAAAGCCGTCACGGTAGCCAAGGCGGCTTCTTGTTCCGGTCATCCGGACGACCGTACATACCGACAATTTACGGGGGTGAGCGCCGAAATGCAAGAGCTCAGGCGAGCAGTCGGCGCACGCAGTCGTCGAGACCCGAGTCGCCGACGAGGACTGACCGGATCCCCGCCGCGCGGGCACTCGTCGCGTCACGCTCGGTGTCGCCCACCTCGACCGTGCGCCGGGCCGGCCAGGCTCCGGCCCGGGCGCGTGCGAGCGCAATCAGCTCCTCGCGCGACTCCGCGTCGCAGCCAAACGCTCCCTGGCCGGGCGCGAAGAAGCGCGCGAGCCCGAGCCGCCCCAGCCGCGCCCGCGCCATCGGCTCCGGGTTGCCCGTCAGGAGACCGAGCCGGTGGCCGGCGGCACTGAGCTCCTCGAGCACCTGCTCCGCTCGCGGCGCTGCGCGCCAGCGGCTCGTATCGGCCGCCGCCAGCAGCTCGAGATAGCGCGCCGTGAACGCCCGGCACCACTCGTACAAGCCGGCATCGATGCGCCGGTCATCGAGACCGGCGTGCCGGAGCACGAGCCGGGCGATGCGCAGGGACGTCTGGCCCTCGTGGTCGACCTGCTCGATTGCGTCCTCCTGCAGCTCGACGTCGTACAGCCGGCGGAGCGTCTCGCGGAGCGCGATGCCGGCGAGCGGGTCGTGGGTGAGGAAGAGCGTGCCGTCGACGTCGAAGAGGACGAGCAGCCTCACAGGCCCAGCCGCTCGAGCATCGCCTCGTCGCGGCGCCAGCGCGGGCGGGCCTTGACCGTGAGCTCGAGGAAGACGGGGTGGCCGAGCACGAGCTCGATCTCCGGCCGCGCCCGCGTCCCGATCTGCTTCACGACCGAGCCGCCCTTGCCGACCACGATCTGCTTCTGCGACTCGGTCTCGACGAAGATCGTCGACCGGACGACCTTGTCGCCGAGCTCCTCCACCTCGACCGAGATCGCGTGCGGCACCTCCTCGCGCGTCAGCTGGAGCGCCTTCTCGCGGATCAGCTCGGCGACCTGCAGCTCGGGCGCGAGGTCGGTGCGCTGCTCGACGGGGTAGTACAACGGCCCCTCCGGCAGCAGCGAGACGAGGTCGTCGCGCAGCTCGCCGATGCCGTCGCCGGTCAGCGCGCTGACCGGGTGCAGCGAGTGGAACTCGCCGAGGCGGGCCCCGTTCTGCATCTGCTCGGCGATGTGGCCCGGCTTCAGCCGGTCGACCTTGTTCAGCGCGATCACCACCGGCGGCCCGAGCTCGAAGACGCGCTGCGCGATGTAGCGGTCGCCCGCGCCGATGCGTTCGCGCGCCGAGAGGACGAACAGGATCGCCTCGACCTCCTCGAGCGACTGGTCGACCGTGCGCTGCATGCGCTCCGTGAGCGGGTCGCGCGGGCGCTGGAAGCCCGGCAGGTCGGCGAGCACGAGCTGGTAGTCCGGGCCGTTGGCGATCCCCATCACGCGACGGCGCGTCGTCTGCGGCTTGTCGGAGACGATCGCCACCTTGCCGCCGGCGAGCGCGTTGACGAGCGTCGACTTCCCGACGTTCGGCCGCCCCGCGACCGCGACGAACCCGGACTTCATTGGTCCACACCCCCACCCAGGGTGGGGAAGCATGCCCGCCGCCCTCGGCGGTGACGATATCGGCGCCGCGGGCACGTGTCTGCAACGGGTTCGTGACGAATCTGGAACTTCTGCGCGGCCGGGGTGGCAACGCCGCTGCCGCCTCCGGTGCGAGCCGTCAGTCCAACTCCCACGTGTCCGGGAGCAGCTCCGCCGGCGTGTAGCTGACGATCTCGCCGTGCGCGTTGCGGAACGTCACCCGGTCGAGCCGGAACTCGTACAGCCACTGCCGGCAACCGCCACACGGCGACGCGGTGATTCCGATCGCCTCGAGGTCGCCTGGCCGGCAGCCGGCCACGACGGCACAGCAGATCGCCGTCTTCTCGGCACAGACGCCCAGCGGGTAAGCGGCGTTCTCGACGTTGACGCCTTCGAAGACCCGTCCGTCGCGCGTCTGCACTACCGCGCCGACGAGGTAGTTCGAGTATGGCGCGTACGCACGCTCCGCGACCGCGACCGCGCGCTCGTAGAGCTCCCGGTCTTGACTCATGCGAGCACCTGGAAGACGACCAGCGTGACGAGCGCGCCGAGCAACCCGCCGTAGGTGACCTCCAGCGCCGAGTGCACGCCCGACTCGACCCTCGTCTGCGCCACGAGCAGCGCCATGATGAACGTCAGCGACGAGATCAAGAACCTGTGCGCGTCGCTCGCGATGTACGTCGCCGCCATCCAGCCGGCGAAGCCGACCGCGGCGTGGCCCGACGGCAGCCCGCCCCGCAGTGGCGTGCCACGCCCGGTGTACGCCTTCGTCCCGATCACGACGATCACGGTCAGCACCAGCGCGATCAGCGTCACCTCCGCGGGCGCGTCGCGCAGGCGCTCGAGCAGCCGCGAGCTGCGGTCGGCGACCTGGCCCGAGAAGACGAGGTAGCCGATCGCCACCGCGTTGACGGTCGCGATCAGCACCGCGCCGGCGGCGATGTCCTTGGCCAGCTTGGCGAGCGGGTCGAACGACGTCGTCGCCACGTCGATCGCCTGCTCGATCGCCGAGTTGATCATCTCCGTGATGAAGACGAACGAGATCGCGAGCAGCAGCGCGATCAGCTCGAGCTTCGACACGCTCACGACCACCGCGACGACGAGCACGATCACCGCGGCCAGGAAGTGGATCCGCAGGTTCCGCTGCGTGCGCAGGACGTGGATGATCCCCTCGAACGCGAAGTTGAAGCTCTCGAGCAGGTTGCGCGCCCGGCGGCGCGTCACGCGCTCCATCGCGCCTCCTTCGCCTCCATCTCGGGCCCGTGGTCGTGGCCGAGCAGGTGCAGCAGCCCGTGGACGAGCGGCTCCCGCCAGGCGTCGCCGACGACCTGCGGGCACAGCACCGCGTCGCCGAGCTGGCGCGGCAGGCCAGCCGCGAGCTCGTCGTGGCCGTCGATTGGGAACGAGAGCACGTCCGTCACCTCGTCGATCCCGAGGTGCTCGCGCTTGAGCGTGCGAATCTCCTCGGGGCCGACGAAGTGCAACCCGAGCTCACCGTCGTCGACGCCCTCACCGGCGAGCACCTGGCACGCGAGCTCGGCCGCGGCCGCTTCCTCGACCTCCACGCCGCTTCGGTTCGACACCTCGACCGAGATCATGGCGCGCTCAGCGGCTGCGCTGCGTGCCCGTCTCCTCCGCGTGGAGCTTGTAGGCCTCGACGATGCGCTGCACGAGCTTGTGCCGCACGACGTCTTCGTGGCCGAAGCGGATGAAGGCGATGCCGTCGATCGAGCCGAGGATGTCCTGCACCTGGATCAGCCCGGACGCCTGCTCGCGGGGAAGGTCGATCTGCGTGACGTCGCCGGTCACGACGACCTTCGAGCCGAAGCCGAGCCGCGTGAGGAACATCTGCATCTGCTCCGGGCTCGTGTTCTGGGCCTCGTCGAGGATGATGAACGAGTCGTTGAGCGTGCGGCCGCGCATGAACGCGAGCGGGGCGACCTCGATCGTGCCCTTCTCCATGTAGGCCGACAGGCGGTCGGGGTCGAGCATGTCGTAGAGCGCGTCGAAGAGCGGCCGCAGGTACGGGTCGACCTTCGCCAGCATGTCGCCGGGGAGGAAGCCGAGCCGCTCCCCGGCCTCGACCGCGGGACGAGTGAGGATGATCCGGCCGACCTCGCGATCCGACAGCGCGGCGACCGCGAGCGCCATCGCGAGGTAGGTCTTGCCGGTGCCGGCAGGGCCGATCGCGAACGTGACCGTGTGGCGGCGGATCGCGTCGACGTAGCGCTTCTGCGTCACGGTCTTGGGCGAGATCTTCTTGCCGCGGTGGCGCCAGACGACGTCCTCGAAGACCTCGCGGAGGTCCTCCGCCTGGTCGATCGCGGCGAGGACGGCGTCGACGGTGCTCGGGCCGATCTCGTGTCCGCCTTCGACCAGCTCGGCCAGCTCGTCCACCACCGCGCGAGCCTGGGCGACGTTCGGGTCGTCGCCCTCGATCGTGAGCCGGTTGCCGCGGAGCGCGAGCGTGATCCGGAGGCGTTCCCGCAGGGCGTCGAGGACGCCGTCGCCGACGGTCGCGAGCTCGGCGGCGACGTCGTTGGAAACCGACAGAACTTCCTGCATTCGGGCTCAGTGTATGGGCTACAGGCGCGGGCGCCGCCCACGCGCGAAGTCACACAATCGGCACGCTTCGGTCACGGACACGCGCGGTCTTCGGCGGTACGCTCACAGCGGGCGGCGGGTGGAACCTTCCCCACCCGGGTGGGGGTCGCGCGCGTGATCCTTTAAATCGTCGGCCGTGACGAGCAGCGGCCGGATCGTCAGGCGAGCTTCTCCCGGACGAGCTGGCTCACGGCCGAGCCGTCTGCGCGGCCGGCGACCTGCGGCATCACGTCCGCCATCACGCGCCCGATGTCGCGCATGCTCGTCGCGCCGACCTCGGCGATCGCGTCGTCGACGATCTCCTCGAGCTCCTCCTCCGAGAGCGGCTCCGGCATGAACTCCTCCAGCACCGCGAGCTCTCGCTCCTCGCCCTCGGCCTGCTCCTCCCGCCCGCCCGCGCGGAACGCCTCGGCCGCCTCGGTTCGCTTCTTGCGCTCACGCTGGAGCACCTGCAGCTCCTCGTCGTCGTGGAGCGGCCGCTGCAGCTCCTTCTCCGCCGAGCGCAGGCTCGCGAGGATCAGCCGGAGCGTGTCGCGCCGGTCGGCGTCACGCGCGGCCATCGCGTCCCTGAGCTCGCCCTCCAGCCGCGCGATCAGGCTCATCCGGCCATCCCTCCCATCCGTCCGCCGAGCACGTGCCAGTGCAGGTGGAAGACGGTCTGGCCGGCGCCCTCGCCCACGTTCACCACGACGCGGTAGTCGTCGAGGCCCGCCTGCTTCGCCGTCTCGGCGACGAATTCCAGCATGCGCTTCGACTCCTCGGCCGGGAACTCCGAGATCTCCCGGAAGCTCGACACGTGCCGCTCCGGCAGCACGAGCAGGTGCGTCTCGGCCTGCGGCGCGACGTCGCGGACCGCGACGAGTCCGTCCGCGGCGCGCACGTGGTCGCCCTCGCGGACGAGCCGGCAGAAGAGGCAGTCCTCACGCAGCGCGGATGCCCTCCTCGGTGACCTCGGCCGCGCGGACGCGCACGAGCTCCCCGAGCGGCGCGTCGACGAGCCAGGGCGAGTAGTCGTCCCCGTAGCCGCGGCCGGGCCGGTCGACGAGCACGACGTCCTCGCGGCCGACCTTGGCGCGCCAGCGGGCGAGCGTCGCCACCCGCGCGGCCTCCCGCAGGCGTGCGCCCCGGTCACGCTTCACCTCGAGCGGCACCGTGTCGGCGAGGGCGGTCTTCGTGCCCGGGCGCGGCGAGTACGGGAAGACGTGCACGCTGCTGATGCCGGCCGCGCGGACGACGTCCAGCGTCCGCGAGAACGCCGGCTCGTCCTCGGCCGGGAAGCCGACGATCACGTCCGTCGTGAGGTTGAAGTCGCGCAGCGGCGCGAGCCGCCGCAGGTACGTGGCCGAGTCGTAACGGCGGCCCATCGCGCGCAGGACGCCGTCGTCGCCGGATTGCAGCGGCACGTGCAGGTGCCGCGCGACCGTCGGCGTCTCGCGGAGCGCCGCCGCGAGCTCGCCGGTGACGTGGTTGATCTCGATCGACGAGAGGCGCAGCCGCGCGAGCCCCGGCGTCGTGCCCGCTTCCCGCACCAGCCGCGGCAGCGCGTAGCCGGCGTCGCGGTCGCGGTAGCAGCCGAGGTTGATGCCGGTGAGCACGACCTCGCGATGTCCCTGCTCGACGCGGCGCCGCACCTCGGCCAGGACGGCCGCGGCGCGACGGCTGCGCGAACTGCCGCGCACCTGCGGGATGACGCAGAACGCGCACGAGAAGCTGCATCCATCCTGCACCTTCACGAACGCCCGGACGCGGTCGAGCCGCGCGTCGGCCCGGACGCAGCCGATCGCGCCGACGTCGCGCGCGACGGCGGCCGGCGTCGCCTCGCTCGGGCGCGAGACCACGACCACGTTCTCGGGCAGCCCCGCGAACCCGTCGGCGTCGAGGCTCGCGCCGCAGCCGGTGACATAGACGCGCCGGTGCGTGCGGGCCGCCCGGGACGCGGCGTGCCGTGACTTCCGCACTGCCTCGTGCGTGACGCAGCAGGTGTTCACGACCGCGACGTCCGCCCCGTCCTCGAGCTCCGAGTGGCCGTCGGAGAGCAGCCGCTCCCGGATCTCCTGCGCGTCGACGTGGGAGACCTTGCAGCCAAGGAAGCGCACCGAAAAGGTCGCCACGGCGCGGGACTCTACTCCTCGCGCCGAAAGACGTCCGCCGCCCAGCCGTCGGCGGCGACGCGGCGCTCGTGGCGGAACCCGTCCGACTCCGGCCGTTCGCGCTCGAGGTACCCGGACGTCACGACGGTGTCCGCACCGAGCGCCGGCAGGATCTGCCCCACTGCCGCAGCCGAGATGTTCACGAGGGCGACGTCCGTCGCCGGCAGCCCGCCGTCGAGCGCGTCGGCGAGCCGGCAGTCGAGCTCGACGCCGTTGGCGGCCGCGTTGCGCCGGGTCGCCTCCACTGCGGAGACGTCGTGGTCGAGCGCGGTGACGGGCGCGTAGCCGAGCTTCGCGGCGGCGATCGAGAGCACGCCCGAGCCGCAGCCGACGTCGAGCAGGCTCCCGCGGGCGAGCTCCCCGAGCAGGCCGAGGCAGAGGCGCGTGGTCGCGTGACCGCCGGTGCCGAACGCGCGGCCCGGGTCGACGACGACCGCCTCGGCGTCGGGCGGCGGCTCTTCCCACGGCGGCCCGACCCAGAGACGCCCGACCCGCACGGGCCGGTGGAAGTCGCGCCAGCGCTCCTCCCAGCCGACGGCCCCGTCCTCGGCCGCGACCTGCCCGAACGCCGCCCACAGCCGCTCCTCGCCGGAGGCGTCGGTGTACGCGACGAGCTCGAGCCCGTCGGGCCGGTCGAGCTCCTCGAAGCCTTGCGGGAAGAGCTCGAGCATCAGCGCGCGCGCGGCCTCGGCGCGCTCGACGGGGACGGACGCGGAGACGCGGCGGAGCTTGCTCAGCGGAAGGCGCTCTTCAGCTTCTGGAAGAACCCCTCGTCCGCCTCGTACGTCTCGGCTCCCGCGCTGCGCTCGAACTCCTCCAGCAGGTGCCGCTGCTCCTCGGTCAGCCGCCTCGGCACCTGCACGTTGACGAGCACGCGCTGGTCGCCGCGGCCGAAGCCCTGCAGCACCGGCATGCCGCGGCCGCGTAGGACGCGCAGCGTCCCCGGCTGCGTCCCGGGCTCGAGCTCCAGCTCGAGCTCGCCCTCGAGCGTCGGCACCTTCACCGTGGTGCCGAGCGCGGCGTCGGTCATCGTCAGGTCGACGGTGCAGAAGATGTCGTTGCCCTCGCGCACGAAGCGCGGGTCGGGCTTGACGCGCACCTGCACGTAGACGTCGCCTGCCCGGCCGCCGAGCGCGCCCGCGTGCCCCTCGCCGGAGATGCGGATCTGCTGGCCGTCGTGGATCCCGGCCGGGACGTCGACGTCGAGCGTCCGCTCCTCGACCGTCCGGCCGGAGCCCTCGCAGTCGTGGCACGGCGCCTCGACGACGCGTCCGGCGCCGCCGCAGGCGGGGCAGGTCTGCGCCCGGACGAACTCGCCGAGGACGGTGCGCGTGACCTCCTGCAGCCGGCCGCGCCCGCCGCAGGTCGCACAGGTCACCGGCTGCGTCCCGGGCTTCGCGCCGCTGCCGCCGCAGGTCGCACACTCGACGGTGACCGGGAACGGCACCTGGCGGCTCGTGCCGCTCGCGGCCTCCGTCAGCTCGATCTCGACCTGCGCGACCACGTCCGCGCCGCGGGCGCGCCCGGTGCGGCCGCCCATGCCGAACAGGTCGTCGCCGAAGAAGGCGCCGAACAGGTCGGCCAGGCTGCCGAGGTCGAACGTCGTGGGCGTGAAGCCGCCGCCGCGCAGGCCGTCGTGCCCGTAGCGGTCGTAGACCTCGCGCGTCTCGGACTTCGAGAGCACCTCGTAGGCCTCGACCACCTCGCGGAAGCGCTCCTCCGCGTCCGGCTCGCTCGAGACGTCGGGGTGCAGCGTGCGCGCGAGGCGGCGGAACGCCTTCTTGATCTCGGCCTCGTCGGCCGTCCGG
>DASSMZ010000007.1:0-5271 GCA_035688325.1 Gaiellaceae bacterium | reverse complement strand
TCGTGCCGCTGCAGCAGAAGGGCGCCGACCAGGAGGTCGTGACCCAGTTCGGCATGTGGGATGTCGAGGCGCTCGGCCTGCTGAAGATGGACTTCCTCGGGCTGCGCAACCTCGACGTGATCGACAAGGCGGTCGAGTTGGTCGGGGACGTCGACATCTCGAAGCTGCCGCTCGACGACCCGGCCACCTACAAGATGCTCCAGCGCGGCGACGCGACCGGCGTCTTCCAGTTCGAGTCGTCGGGCATGCGCGAGGCGCTGCGGCAGGTGAAGCCGACGGAGTTCGAGGATTTGATCGCGCTCGTCGCCCTCTACCGACCGGGCCCGATGGCGTACATCCCCGGCTACGCGCGGCGCAAGAACGGCCAGGAGCAGGTCGCCTACGCCGACCCGCGCCTGGAGCCGATCACCGCCACGAGCTACGGGATCTGCATCTACCAGGAGCAGTACATGGAGATCGCCAAGCAGCTCGCGGGCTTCTCGCCGGCCGAGGCCGACGACCTGCGCAAGGCGATCGGCAAGAAGATCCACTCGCTGATGGCGTCCCTCAAGGACAAGTTCCTCGAGGGCTGCGCCGCCAACGACGTCACGCCGGCCGTCGCGAACCAGCTCTGGAAGGACATGGAGCAGGCGCAGGACTACTCCTTCAACAAGTCGCACGCCGCCTGCTACGCGCTGATCGCCTACCGCACCGCGTGGCTGAAGGCGCACCACCCGAAGGAGTACATGGCGGCGCTGATTTCCTCGGTGATGAACACGAAGGACCGCGTGCCCTTCTACGTCAACGCCTGCCGCGAGATGGATGTCGAGGTGCTTCCGCCGGACGTGAACGGCTCCGAGTGCGACTTCGCCGTCGTGGAGGGGAAGATCCGCTTCGGGCTGAACGCGGTCAAGAACGTCGGCGACTCGGCCGCGCGGGCGATCGTGGCCGCGCGCGCGGAGGGCGGGGCGTTCGCCTCGCTGTGGGACTTCACCGAGCGCGTCGACCCGCAGGTCGTGAACAAGCGGGCGCTCGAGTCGCTCGTGAAGTGCGGCGCCCTCGACTCGACCGGCGGCTCGCGGAGGGGCATGCTCGAGGCGCTCGAGCACGCGCTGTCGCACGGCCAGCGCGCGTCCGACGAGCGGCTGCGCGGTCAGAGCTCGCTCTTCGCCGAGGCCGAGGAGAAGATCGAGCACCCGCCGATCGGGAGCCAGGAATTCGAGAAGAACGAGCTGCTGCGGCTCGAGAAGGAGACGCTCGGGCTCTACGTCTCGGAGCATCCGCTCGAGGCGGTGCGGGCCCAGCTGCGGAAGAAGACGGACGCGACGCTCGCGGAGCTCTCGCAGCGCCGGGACGGGGAGATCGTGACCGTGGCCGGGATCGTCTCCGCCGTGAAGCAGCTGACGACGAAGAAGGGCGACCCGATGGTCTTCCTGCGGCTCGACGACGTCGTCGGCTCGGCCGAGGTCGTGGTGTTCAACTCCGTCTACGCCGCCTCGCGCGAGCTGCTCGCCGCCGACGAGGTGCTGGTCGTGAAGGCGCGCGTCGACCACAAGGAAGGCGAGTCGAAGCTGATCGCGCTCGAGGTGACGGCGTTCGAGGCGACGCCCGAGCGGCGCGAGGTGAGGCTGAGGCTCGACGCGCGGCGCGCCCGGGCCGGGATCATCCGCGAGCTGGCCGCGGTCGTGCGCGACTTCCCGGGCGAGGCGCCGGTCGTGGTCGACCTCGTCACCTCCGAGGGGCCGCGCACGTTCCAGTTCGGGAGCGGCTACCGGGTGAAGCCGGAGCCGGACTTCTTCGCCGAGGTGAAGGCGCTGCTCGGCGAAGCAGCGGTCGCCTGAGCCGCCCGTCCGCAGGCCGCCGTGACACTTCCGTCACCGTGTCTGACACCGGGCGGGCGGCTGGAATTCGCTGCAAATCGACGTGATTGTGGATTGATCGTCACGGTCAAGGCACGCGTCTGACACCGGGGGTAAGGTCCGGCGCCGTGGCGCCGCACCGGGTCTACGAGACCGTCGTCTACGCGGGCGAGCTCGAGGCGGCGCGGTCGTTCTACCGCGACGTGCTCGGGCTGCGGGAGGTCGAGGATGCCGTGTTCCGGCTCGACGACGGCGGCGTGCTGCTGCTCTTCGACTCCGCGCGCTCGTCGCAGCCGGGCCGACCCGTGCCGTCGCACGGCCCGCGCGGCGGCAGCGTCCACGTCGCCTTCGCGGTCGACAGCCTCGACGGCTGGCCAGAGCGCCTCGCCGCCGCGGGCGTCGAGCTCGAGGACGAGCACGAGTGGCCGGGCGGCGCGCGCTCCCTCTACGTCCGCGACCCGGCCGGCAACTCGGTCGAGCTGGTCGAGGGCGACCTCTGGCCGCGCTGACGGCGCCGTAGCGCGAGGACGATGATCACGGCTACCCCGGCGGCCGCGAGCCCCGCGATCAGCGCCCAGCTCGTCCCGCCTGAGGTGTCGGGGGCCGAAGCCGGTAGCCCGACGCCGACGAGGGTCTGCTTCAGATTCGGGTCGCGGTACCAGCCGCCGCGCGTGGCCATCCCGAAAATCGGCTGGCCCGGCCGCGTGTAGGTGACAGCGCCGCCGACGGCGTAGGGGTACAGGACCTGCCGGATCGGCCGGCCGCCGTTGCCGGGAACCGTCCAGACGACCGTGTAGCGCGGGCCGAGCGAGCCGGACGGCTTCGCATGCAGCATCGGGTCGGGGGACTGCCCGAACGCGGCCGGAAAGAAGCCGGCCTCCTGCGTCAGGTCGCCGCCCGGCGTGCCGGGGCCGCCGTCGTTCAGGACTTGCACGGTCTTCGAGAAGCCGGGGCCGGAGATCGCTCCTTCGGACGGCCCCTTCGCGAGCGCCGCTGTCGGAAGCGTGAGCGCCGCGAGGACGAGCACGAAGCTGAGGCGGAACATGTCGTCTCCTTTCGGTGTCGCAGCCTCTACACCGGTGGGCGACGCGAGGTTCCCGTGGAACCCGAAGCGGCCGGCCGGTGTAGAACCGGTGGTGGTGCACCGGCCACTGGACGAAGCCGCGCTCGTGGAGCGGGCGCGGCGCGGCGACCTCGACGCCTGGGAGACGATCGTGCGCACACACCAGGGACTCGCGTTCCGGACGGCCTACCTCCTCGCGGGCAACGCGGCCGACGCCGAGGAGGCGGCGCAGGACGGCTTCGTGAAGGCCCACCGCGCGCTCGGCCGCTTCCGCCGCGGCGCCGAGCTGCGGCCCTGGCTGCTGCGCATCGTCGCGAACGAGGCCCGCAACCGCCGCCGCTCCGCCGCGCGCCGCGAGCGCCTGGCGCTGCGCGCGGCTGCAGACCTGGGCATCGCTCGCGATGCCGCTGGAGGGCATGTGGGCTCTGCCCACAGGCCCGGCGTGGTCCGCCCGGGGGACGCGGTCCCGTCCCCCGAGGCTGCGCTGCTCGCGGGCGAGCAGCGGGAGCGGTTGCTCGCCGCCGTCGAGGCCTTGCCCGACGAGCACCGTGACGCGATCGCCTGCCGCTACCTGCTCGGCCTGACCGAGGCCGAGACGGCGGCGGCGCTCGCCGTCCGCGCCGGCACGGTCAAGTCGAGGCTCGCGCGCGCGCTCGCGCGCCTGCGCGAGACCCTGGGGGAGGAGGCGTGACGGAGCTCGAGCTGCGCCTCGAGCAGCTCGGCCGCGAGCTTGCGTTCCCGCCGGCGCCCGACCTGGCGCCGGCCGTCCTGGAGCGGACGATGCGGCGGCCGTTCCTCTGGGGGCGCGTCGCCGTGGCGGTCGCGGTCGTCGCTGCGGCGCTGTCCGCCGCCTTCGCGGTGCCGCAGGCGCGCACCGCGATCCTGCGCTTCTTCCACCTCGGCGGCGCGACCGTCGTGCGGGTCGAGACGCTGCCGCAGACGACCGAGCGCTCGCGCGCCGCCGGGCTCGGCTCGCCGGCCACGCTCGCGGAGGCCGAGCGCCGGGCCGGGCTCCGCTTCGAGCTCCCGCCGGGCCAGCGCCCGGCACGCGCGTTCGTGCTCGGCGACTCGCTCGTCACGGTCGTCCTGCGCGCCGACGGCAAGACGGTGCTGCTCTCCGAGTTCGCGTCGTTCGGGCCGGGGAGCCTGCGGAAGCTGACGGCGGAGGAAGCGTCCGTCCAGCCCACCCGCGTCGACGGCGCCGAGGCGCTCTGGATCGAGGGCCCGCAGGCATTCGAGTACTTCGGGCGCAACGGGTTCGCCCAGGCGCCCGTGCGCGTTCGCGGAAACGTCCTCCTCTGGGCGCAGGGGCCGCTGACGCTGCGGCTGGAGGGCCCGTTGACGAAAGCGCAAGCGCTCGAGCTCGCGCGCCGCACCCGCTGAGATCCCCCTCCCGGGGGAGATCCGACGCGCCGCTGGCACCGAATACCAGATGCATGACTACTGCGGAGATCCACGTCGTCGACGAGACGGAGCTCGACCGGGTCGAGCACTGGCGCGCGGAGGAGCTCGTCCGCGCCGGCTACGACCCGAGCGACGCGATCGCCCTCGCCGCCCGGCACGACATCGACCTGCACCTCGCGGTCGAGCTCGTCGGGTCCGGGTGCCCGTACGAGACGGCGATCAACATCCTGATCTAGCCGCCTCGCCGGCGCAGGCGTCGAGGCGCGTGGGCAGAATGTCGCCCGCGTGATCCTCGCCTCGATTCCCTCGCCGCACACCGGCACGATCGACCTCGGGCCGCTGACGATCCACATGTACGGCCTGACGCTGCTGGTCGCGATCGCGGCGTGCATCCTGCTCACCGGCTACCGCTGGACGCGCCGGGGCGGCGACTGGGACCTGATCCTGAAGGTCGCCGTCTGGGGCGTGGCGGCCGGCATCGTCGGCGCCCGCGCCTACCACGACATCACGAGCTGGAACGAGGTCTCGAGCCCGAAGTGGAAGGGCGTCTTCGCCGTCTGGCAGGGCGGGCTCGGTGTCTGGGGCGGGATCCTCGTCGGCTGCCTCGTCGGCGCCTACATCGCGCACCGCGAGGGCGTGCGCGTCCGCGAGCTGATGGACGTCGTCGCGCCGGGCCTGCTGCTCGCGCAGGGGATCGGCCGCTGGGGCAACTGGTGGAACCAGGAGCTCTACGGCAAGCCGACGAGCCTGCCGTGGGGCCTGAAGATCGACCCCGAGCACCGCGTCGCCGGCTACGAGAATTTCTCCACCTTTCAGCCGACGTTTCTCTACGAGTTCGTCTACGACCTCGTCGGCGTCGGGATCCTGCTCTTCCTGGACAGGCGCTTCCGCTTCAAGCCGCCGGCCCTGTTCGCGCTCTACGTCTCGTACTACACCGCCGGCCGCTTCGTGGAAGAGCTGATCCGG
>DASSMZ010000242.1:0-3484 GCA_035688325.1 Gaiellaceae bacterium | reverse complement strand
TCTCCTCGGCCGCGCGGGCGACGGCGGCCGCCACGGCCGGCGCGACCCGGCGGTCGAACACGCTCGGGAGCACGTAGTCGGCCGACAGGTGCTCGGCGTCGACGACCTCGGCCAGCGCGTGCGCCGCGGCCAGCTCCATCTCGCGCGTGATCGCGCTCGCGCGGACGTCGAGCGCGCCGCGGAAGACGCCCGGGAAGGCGAGCACGTTGTTGATCTGGTTCGGGTAGTCCGAGCGGCCGGTGCCGACGACGGCGACGAGCTCCTCGATCTCCTCGGGCGCGATCTCCGGCGTCGGGTTCGCCATCGCGAAGACGATCGCGTCCGGCGCCATCGAGCGAATCGCCTCGACCGTCACGGCCCCGGGGCCGGAGACGCCGATGAAGACGTCCGCCCCCACGAGCGCATCCGCCACCGTGCCCTGCAGGCCGCGCGGGTTCGTCTCCTGCGCGAGCCCGGCCTTCGCCTCGTCGAGCCAGTCGCACGCCGGATGCAGGATCCCCGGGCGGTCGGTGCAGACGACCTCGCCCGCGCCGGCGGCCAGGAGCATGCGCGCCGTCGACGCACCGGCCGCGCCGGCGCCGCAGATGACGACGCGGGCGCGGTCGAGCTCCTTCCCGACCACGCGCAGCGCGTTCAGCAGCGCGGCCAGCACCACGATCGCCGTCCCGTGCTGGTCGTCGTGGAAGACCGGGATCTCGAGCCGCTCGCGCAGCCGGCGCTCGACCTCGAAGCAGCGCGGCGCGGAGATGTCCTCGAGGTTGATCCCGCCGAAGACGGGAGCGATCGCGGCGACGGCCTCGACGATCGCGTCCGGATCGGTCGTGTCGAGGCAGATCGGCCAGGCGTCGATGCCGGCGAACTCCTTGAACAGGATCGCCTTGCCCTCCATCACCGGCAGCGCCGCCTCCGGGCCGATGTCGCCGAGGCCGAGGACGGCCGTGCCGTCGCTGACGACCGCGACCGCGTTCGCCTTGACCGTCAGGTTCCAGACCGCGTCCGGGTCGTCCGCGATCGCGCGGCAGACGCGGGCGACGCCGGGCGTGTACGCCATCGAGAGGTCGTCGCGCGTCTTCAGCGGGATGCGCGGCGTCACCTCGAGCTTCCCGCCGAGATGGAGCAGCAGCGTCCGGTCGGAGACGTGCTCGACGTCGATCCCGTCGAGCGCGCGCACGGCCTCGACGATCTGCGCGATGTGGTGCTCGTCGGCGGCGAGCACGACCACGTCGCGGATCTTCTTGCCGCGCTCGACCCGCACGAGGTCGATCGCGCCCAGCGATCCGCCGGCGTCGCCGATCGCGGCTGCGAGGCGCGCGAACGCGCCGGGGTGGTCGTCGAGGTGGACGCGGAGCGTCGCGCTGAAGGACGCGGAGGGATGCGGGGCGACAGCGCTCACTGCGACCAGTCTCGGTCGGGAGCCGTCCCGGCACATCCGCCCGCAGCCGCACGTGCCCTGCGGCTTCCCCGCAGCGCGCTTCGGTGCACCTCCCGATGGCGCGGCCGCGGCGGTTGCCGAGGCTGCGGGCATGCAGACCGAAGACGACATACACACGCTCCGACCCATCCTGCCCCTCGCGGAAGAGCTCGGCCTCGAGCCGAAGGAGCTCTCGCCGTACGGCCGCTATGCGACCAAGATCGAGCTGACCGCCCTCGACCGCCTGGCCGACGCTCCGGACGGCAAGCTCGTCTGCGTCACCTCCGTCACGCCGACCAAGGCCGGCGAAGGCAAGACGACCACGGCGATCTCGCTCGCCGACGGCCTGGCGCACATCGGCGAGCAGCCGATGCTCGCGCTACGCGAGCCGTCGCTCGGCCCGGTCTTCGGGATCAAGGGCGGCGGCACCGGCGGCGGGCTCGCCCAGCTCGCTCCGATGGAGCTGATCAACCTCCACTTCACGGGCGACATCCACGCGATCGGCGCGGCGAACAACCTGCTCGCCGCCGTTGTCGAGTCGCACCTGATGCACGGCAACGAGCTCGGGCTCGACCCGCACTCGATCACCTGGCGGCGCTGCCTCGACATGGACGACCGCGCGCTGCGGAAGACCGTCGTCGGGCTCGGCCCCAAGGTGAACGGCGCGCCGCGCGAGACCGGCTTCGACATCACGGCCGCGTCCGAGGTGATGGCGATCGTCGCCGTCGCGCGGAGCTACGCCGACCTGCGGCTGCGGCTCGGCCAGATCACCGTCGGCACCACGTTCGACGGCGAGCCCGTGACGGCGGAGCAGCTCGGCTGCGCCGGCTCGATGGCGGCGCTGCTAACCGACGCGCTCAAGCCGAACCTCGTGCAGACGCTCGAGGGCCACCCGGCGCTCGTGCACGCCGGCCCGTTCGCGAACATCGCGCACGGCAACAACTCGCTGCTGGCCGACCGGCTCGGGCTGAAGCTCGCCGACCACGTCGTCACCGAGGGCGGCTTCGGCGCCGAGATGGGGTTCGAGAAGTTCATGGACATCGTCTGCCGGCTCGGCGGGATCCGCCCGAGCGGCGTCGTGCTCGTCGCGACCGTGCAGGCGCTCAAGCACCACGGCGGCGACCCCGACGGCGGGCTGCGCGCGCTCGAGCGCGGCGGCGCCAACCTGGCCGCGAACCTCGCGATCGTGCGCCGCTTCGGGCTGCACGCCGTCGTCGCGGTCAACCGGCATCCGGACGACACGCGGGACGAGATCCACGCCGTCCGGCGGATGGCGATCGAGGCCGGCGCGTTCGGCGCGGCGGTCAACGACGGGTACCTGCGCGGCGGCGAGGGCGCGGCCGAGCTGGCCGAGGCCGTGGTCGCCGTCACCGAGCGGGAATGGCCGGTGCGGCTCCTCTACGAGGACGACGAGCCGCTGGCGCGCAAGCTCGAGCTCGTGGCCCGGCGCGCCTACGGCGCGGACGGGATCGAGCTCTCGCCCGCCGCCGCGAAGCAGGCCGAGGAGCTCGAGGCGCGCGGCCTCGGGCTGCTGCCGGTCTGCGTCGCCAAGACGCACCTCTCGCTCTCGCACGACCCGTCCCTGATCAACGCACCGACCGGCTTCACGCTCCCCGTGCGCGAGCTCCGGGCCTACACAGGCGCGGGCTGGGTCGTCGCCCTCTGCGGCGAGATGCAGACGATGCCCGGCCTCCCCGCCGACCCGGCCGCCTCGCGGATCGAGGTCGACCCGGACGGACGCATCCTCGGCCTGCGGTGAGCGTCACCGCGCTGTAGCCGTTCGAGGCCGAGCACGCCCAGCTCCGCCGCGAGCTCGAGCAGCTCCGGCAGGCGGCAGCGCTGCTCGACACGCTCGACCCCGCCGAGCGCCACGCCGAGATCCGCCTGCGCTCGCGGTGCTGACGACGCCCAGGCGACGAGCCGGCCGACTGGCTCGACGCGCGCCAGGCGCTCGGACTGATCCTTGCTGCGGGCGAGGCCAGGGCGTTCCGCAGCTCGTGCTGCGGCTGGGCTACCCGACGTCGACGCCGGCCGCGACGCCGCGTCGGGACGTCGCCGACGTGCTCTCCTAGA
>DASSMZ010000120.1:0-6468 GCA_035688325.1 Gaiellaceae bacterium | reverse complement strand
GGCGCCTGTTCGAGCAGCTCGGCGCCGAGCGGGTCGTCGTGGGTGGGCAGACGATGAACCCCTCGACGGCCGACCTGCACGACGCCATCGAGTCCGCCGGCTCCGGCGAGGTCGTCCTCCTGCCGAACAACTCGAACGTCGAGATGGCGGCCGAGCAGGCAGCTCGTGTCGCCGGCAAGCCGGTGCAGGTGGTGGCGACGACCTCGATTCCCGCCGGGCTGGCCGCCCTCGTCGCGTTCAACGCCGAGCGCTCGGCCGACGAGAACGCAGACGCGATGCGCGAGGCGCTGGCCGGCCTGACCACGGGCGAGATCGCGGTCGCGACGCGCGACGCGTCGACCAACGGCGTGGCCGTCCAGGAAGGCGAGTACCTCGCCCTGCTCGACGGCGACGCGGTCGCCGCCGGAAGCTTCGACGACGTCTCGCGCGCGCTCGTCGAGCACCTCCTCGCCGAGCCCCGCGACGTGCTCACGCTGCTGACCGGCGAAGGCGCGCCGCCGCTGAACGGCCTGCTCGACGAGCTCGCGGCCGAGCATCCGGAGCTGGAGCTGGACGTGCACGAAGGCGGGCAGCCGCACTACCCGCTGCTGCTCTCCGCTGAGTAGGCTCGCTTCATGACGGAGCCGATCCGGGTCGTGCTCGTCGAGGACAACCAGGTCTTCCGCGAGGCGCTCGAGCTGCTGCTCGGACTGCGCGAGATCGAGGTCGTCGGCTCGGTGCCCGACGGGAGCGACGCGGCTGCCGTCGTCGCCGAGCTGCGGCCCGACGTCGTCCTGATGGACTACCGCCTGCCGGGGCTCGACGGCGTCCAGGCGACGCGCGCGGTGATGGCCGCCTGCCCGTCGACGGCCGTCGTCTGCCTGACCGCCTCGGCGAACCTGCGCGAGCGCGACGCGCTCCACGACGCCGGCGCCGTCGCCTGCCTGCGCAAGGACGACGGCCTCGACGCGATCGTGCAGGCCGTCCGCGACGCCGCGCGGCGCGAGGCCGCGTAGTGGAGCTCACTACTGCGAGCACGGCGATCGTCGTCGACTCGACGGCCGACTTCCCCGAGGCGCCGGAGCGATTCGCGAACTGGCGCGTCGTCCCGCTCTACGTCCGCTTCGGCGACGAGAGCTTCCGCGACTACGTCGACCTCGACCCCGCCGGGTTCTACCAGCGGCTGCGCGCGGCGCCCGAGACGCCGTCGACCTCGCAGCCGACGCCGGGCGACTTCCTCGCGGTCTACGAGGAGCTCGCCGGCTACGAGCGGATCCTGTCGCTGCACATCGCGGGCAAGCTGTCGGGGACGCTCGAGAGCGCGCGCACCGCCGGGCTCGAGGTGGGTGACAGGGTGCGGGTGATCGACTCCGAGAGCGCGTCGGCCGCGATCGCGATGCTCGGCCTCGCGATCCAGCGGCGCCTCGAGCAGGGGACGAGCGACGAGGAGGTCGACGCCCTCGTCGAGCGCTACCGCCGCGACGCGGGCCTGCTCTTCACGGTCGACACGTTCGAGTACCTCGTCCGCGGCGGCCGCGTGGGCCGCGCGCGCGGCTGGGCCGGCGAGCTGCTGCACATCAGGCCGATCCTCACGATCCAGGAGGGCGAGGTCGTGCCGGTGAAGCGCGTTCGCGGCAACCGCAAGGCGTTCCACGAGTTCGAGTCCGCGTTCGAGGCGGCGACCGTCGACCGGCCGAGCCTGCGGGTGGGGATCGCGCACGCCGAGGCGCCCGAGAAGGCGGAGGCGCTGCGGAAGATGGTGCGAGCGACGAGGCCGGCCGCGGACGTCGAGCTCGTGACGGCGCTCGGCCCGGTCGTCGGCGCGCACGCCGGGCCTGGCACGGTCGGCTTCTTCTGGTTCGACGACCGAGGCGCCGACTAGGGGGCGCCGACCGGAAGAGGTCGTGCCGCCGTTGCCGGCGTGACCGTCCTAGGCGGCCGCCGCGAGCCCGGCGAGCTCCGTGCGCAGCCTTCCCACGTCCGCCGGACGGTTGACCGCGAGCGCCGCAATCGTCTCGCCGCGCTCGCGGTAGCGCGCGACGAACGAGCCCGGCTCGCCGTCGAGCTCGACCTCGTCCCAGCGCTCGGCGTGCCCGACGTACTGCAGGCGCAGCCCGAACTGGTCCGACCAGAAGTACGGCAGCGCCGCGTGCGGCCGCTCCTCGCCGAGGATCGCGTGCCCGACGGCGGCGCCCTGCCCGGCCGCGCTCGTCCAGTGCTCGACGCGTAGCCGCCGGCCGAGCAGCGGGTTCCACGCCTCGGCGACGTCGCCCGCGGCGTAGACGCCCGGCGTCTCCGTACGGCCGCAGGCGTCGGTGCGGATCGGGTCGACGGTGACGCCGACCGCGAGCAGGACGACCTCGGCCTCCAGCTCGGACGGCTCGACCGGCGCGCCGAGGCGCAGCTCGACGCCGGCCTCCTCGTAGCGACGGGCGAGCAGCGCGCCGACCTCGGGCCCGAGCACCCGCTCGAGCGGGACCGCCGCGACGTCGAGCAGCTGCACCGAGCAGCCGAGCGAGAGCGCGGTCGAGGCGACCTCGGTGCCGACGAAGCCGGCTCCGACGACGGCCACGCGCGCCCCGGGCCGTAGCCGCCCGCGCAGCCGCTCGGCGTCGGCGAGCGTTCGCAGCACGTGTGCGTGCTCCCAGCCGGGGAGCACGCGCGGCGTCGAGCCGGTTGCGAGGACGAGCGTGTCCCAGGGCAGCACCTCGCCGCGGCCCGTCGTCGCCGTGCGGGCGCGTGCGTCCCAGGAGACGACCCGCCGCGAGAGCAGCAGCTCGATCCCGTGCTCGTCCCAGAACGCTCGCGGCCGCAGCTCCAGCGAGGCGGCGTCGCGCTCGCCCGCGAGATGCTCCTTCGAGAGCGCCGGCCGCTCGTACGGCGGGACGGGCTCGCTGCCCACGAGCCGCAGCTCGCCGTCGAAGCCGTTCGCGCGCAGCGTCTCGGCGCAGCGAGCGCCGGCGAGCCCGGCTCCGACGACGAGCACGCGGCGGGGCGGGGTCATGCCGCGGCCTCGACGGCCTCGACGGTGATCGCGCCCATCGGGCAGGTACCGGCGGCCTCGACGACCTCCGGGTCGTCGGTCTCGCGCACGAGCACGTTCGCGATTCCGTCCGGGCCGACCTCGAACGCCTGCGGCGCCAGCTCGGCGCACGAGCCGAAGCCGCTGCAGAGAGAACGGTCGATGGTGATGCGGTAGAGGGTCATGAGCCTGTGCCTCCTGTCGATGTCTCGGTTGCGGGAACGGGGGAGGGGCGGGCGCTGCGCGCGGCCACCGGCCGAGCCGCGCCTGCGGTGAGGACGCGCCAGGCGGTCGCGGACGCGACGGCGCCGACGGCGCCGGCGTAGAGCCAGATCGCCCAGCGGTGGGAGGTGTCCGTGCCGGCCGCGAGGCCGTGGAGCGTCGCGGCCGCGAAGACGGCGAACGTGACGTAGTGCAGCCGTCGCCAGTTGCGGACGCCGATCCGCTTGCGCAGCGCGAACGAGACGTAGACGACGAGCATCAGCTCGCCGGCGAGGACGCCGAGCGCCGTCCAGAGCGGCCGGTACGGCACGAGCCCGGGCACGAGCAGGGCCGCCGGCGTGATCTTGATCGTCGAGTCGAGCACGAGCGTCGTGCCGTGGATCGCGAGCGCGCCGAGACCGAGCAGCGCGAGGAACCGGTGCAGGTCGGTCACGGTCGGGATCCGGACCGCCTTGCCGAACGGCTTCGACTTGACCGTCAGCCCGGCGAGCACCGACAGCGTCAGCAGCACGTACGCGGTCAGGCCGGACGCACGGGCGAGGATCCAGAAGGTCGGGTCCTTCATGCGAGCCCTCCCGCGATCGCGACGCGGCCGTTCTCGCCGACGAGGACGGCGGGGACGCCGGCCTTCAGCGCAGCCAGCTCGCCCGCGAGGAAGAGCGACTTCGCGAGCACCTCGGCCTCGACGGCCGTGTCGGCGACGACGCTCACGCGGAGCAGGTCGCTCGCCGCGGGGCGGCCGGTGGCAGGGTCGATCAGGTGGTGGCGCTCCTCGCCGTCGCGGCGCCAGCGGCGGCGGTCGCGGCCTGAGGTGGCGACCGCGGCGTTCTCGAGCGCGAGCGTCAGGTGCTCGACGCCCACGCGCCAGCCGAGCGCGTCCGGCCGGCCGAGCGCGGCGATGTCGCCGCCGGCGTCGACCAGGGCCGGCCCCGCCGCCGAGAGGATCGTCGCGGCACGGTCGACGGTGTAGCCCTTGCCGATCCCGCCGAGGTCGAGGTGGGTGCCGGGCTCGAGCTCGATCGTCCGGCCGGTGACGCGCACGCGGCCGCCGCAGCGCGCCGCGACGACGGTGGCGCCGCCGTCGGGCGCAACCTGCTCGAACGTGCGGTCGTAGCCGGCGGCGACGAGAGCGTCGTGGACGGTCGGGTCGAAGCGGCCCTCCGTGCGCTCCCGTGCGTCGAGCGCGAGCTCGACCACGGCGAGCAGGTCGTCTCCGGCCTCGATCCGGCCTTCGCGGTTCAGCTCGGAGAGCTCGGAGTCGTCGCGGAAGCGGGAGAGGAGCGCCTCGACCCGCTCGAACTCGGCCTCGGCCGCGGCGAGCGCCTGGTCGGCGGCCGGCCCGGGCGCGGCCGCCAGGAAGAGCTCGACGTCCGTGCCCATCGCCCGGAAGCTGCGGCGCTGGATCACGACGTCCTCGTGATCGTCACCGGCGGCAGCGTCACGACGCGCACCGACGGCGCGGCCGGGGCCGAGTAACCGGACGAGGACGGGGCGGAGTAGCCGGACGAGGAGACGCTCGTGGTCGCGGCGGCAGCCGCCGCCGCGCGGGCGGCCGCGAGTTGCTGCTGGTGCCGCGCGACGGCGGCGGAGATCGCCCGCTGCCGTGCGGCGAGCTGCACGCGGTAGACCCGCCAGCGGCGCGCGACCACGCGCTGCACGACGACCGCCTCGCTGCGAAGCCGGTGTTCCCGCGCGGCCAGGGCGGCCCAGCGGGGGTCGGCCTTCGGCGCCGCGTGGCTCGCCCACGGCTTGGCGGCGATCGTCGCCCAGGTCAGGAAGAGGACGAGGACGGCGCCTGCGAAGGCGTAGAGCCTGACGACGTGGTTAGTCATCGCCGCCGCCTCCTCCTCCTGCAGCTTCCTGCTCGTGGCCGTCGTCGCCGTGGGCGCGGTGCTTGACGATCACGATCGGCGCTGGCCGGACGTACTGGACGCTCGGAGCGGCGGCGGGAGCCGCGGCCGGCGCGGCCGCCGCTGCGACCTGGGCGGCCGGCGGCGTCGGAGTCGAGACCGGCGCGAACTTTGGCACCTGCGGCAGCTTCGGCGGGCGCTTCGCGAGCGCGCGCCTGAGCGCCGCCTCCTGTCGGTCGAGCAGCTTGATGCGCGTGCGGAGGGCGACGTTCTGCGCGACGACCGTCGAGGCCTTCGCCTGCGGCTGGCCGAGGCGGGCGGTGTTGACCGCCGCGACGGCGCCGACGGTGGCGGCGAGTCCGAGTGCGATTGCGAGGACGAATGCGTGCTTGCGGGCCATTTGCGGCTCCTCCTGGGGGGACGACCCTCACGGTACGACCGCCCACGCCAAGCGTCGGCCAGGCGCGGGTAAAGCTTCGGCAGGTCGGAGTTCGGGTTCGGTGGGCGGCGTTTGCGGCAGGACGCTCGGGCCGGCGAAAACTGGCGGCCGTGGGCGCAGCATCCTCCGGAGGGGGTAGGCCGTCCGGCCCGGTGTCTGCGGCGGTTCCTAGACTGGCCGCGTGCCGAGAGGCTTTGCCGGAGCCGAGCCGCCGGCGGCGTGGCCGCGTCTGCCGGGGACGCCGCGGCCTGAGCGCGCCGGGGCGCCGGTGTCGTCGCTCGGCGGCGTCGGGCCGGCGCTGGACAAGAAGCTCGCGAAGCTCGGGCTGCGCACGGTGCGCGACCTGCTCGAGCACGCACCGCACCGCTACGAGGCCGCCGTGCCGGAGCGGCGGATCGCCGACCTGCTCGCCGAGGAGGAGGCCGCGATCGCGGGCGAGGTGCGCTCGGTGAGCGTCCGACGGCCGCGGCGGAACCTCGCGATCGTCAACGCCCGCGTGGCGGACGACAGCGGTGACGTGGTCGCGGTCTGGTTCAACCAGGCCTGGCTGGAGGAGAAGCTCCGGCCCGGGACGCACGTGCGGCTGCGGGGCCAGCTGAAGCGCGGCGGCTTCCAGGTGCGCTCGTACGACCTGAACGGCGTCGCCGCGACCGCCGACTTCGCGCCCGTCTATCCGGCGACGGAGGACCTGACCCCGCAGCGGCTGCGCGGGCTCGTCGAGCGGGCGCTGCCGGCCGCACGCGACCTGCCCGATCCGCTTCCTGCCGGGCTGCGCGCGAGCGAGCGCCTGCCGCTGCGCTCGGACGCGCTGCACGCGCTCCACCGGCCGCGCTCGTTGGACGAGGGCGAGGCGGGGCGGCGGCGGCTCGCCTTCGACGAGCTGCTCGTGCTCCAGGTCGGGCTCGCGCGGGCACGCGCGGGGCGGGAGGCGGACGTCGCACCGGCGCTCGGCTCGC
>DASSMZ010000117.1:0-2286 GCA_035688325.1 Gaiellaceae bacterium | reverse complement strand
CGAGCGGACGGTAGCCTCGGGCAGGTGTCCCGCTCCTACGTGATCTACATCGGGCTGCTCGCCGCGTTCTGGGGCGCGTCGTACATGTTCATCAAGGTCGCGAACCGCGCCTTCGAGCCGGCGGCGATGATCATGTTCCGGCTGCTGATCGCCTCGCTCGTCATCGTGCTCGTGCTGATCGCCCAGCGCGGGTGGGACGCGATGGTCGGCGAGATGCGGGCGCTCGGCTGGGAGGGCTTCGCGCTCGGCGTCGTCAACGGCGCGATCCCGTTCACGCTGATCGCGTGGGGCGAGAAGTACATCGACTCCGGAGTCGCGGCGATCGCGAACGCGACGATGCCGATCTTCGTCGTCCTGCTCGCGATCCGCTTCAAGCCGAGCGAGACCGTCCGCGGGCTGCGGCTGGTCGGGTTCCTGCTCGGCCTCGTCGGCGTCGGCGTGCTCGCGGGCGTGCACCCGGAGGGCGGCTGGTGGGGCTTCGCCGGGACGATGGCCGTCGTCGTCGCGTCGGTCTCCTACGCGGTCGGCAGCCTCTGGGGCCAGCGCCTGATCGCGCGCACATCCGGGCTCGTGCTCTCGGCGACCTCGATGCTCGGCGGCCTGCTCGTGCTGCTGCCGTTCGGCCTCTCGCAGCTTCCGTCGGAGGTGCCCGGCTGGAAGGAGACGGGCTCGGTGGTCGCGCTCGCCGTGATCGGAACCGCGCTCGCGCAGATCATCCTCTACCGCGTCCTGCGCAGCGACGGCGCCGCCCGCGTCAGCCTCGTCACCTACCTCCTGCCCGTGACGGCGCTGATCTACGGCATGCTGCTGCTCGGCGAGCCGCTGACCTGGGAGGAGCTGGCCGGCATGGCCCTGATCCTCGGCGGCGTCGCGCTCGGCTCGGGCGCAATCCGCTTCCCGCGGCGCGAGCCCGTCGCGGCGCCCACGCCGTGACCGTTTCCATCCGGCGCGCCGAGCCGCGCGACGTGGACTTCCTGCTCGAGTTGCTGACCCACGAGGACGTCGACCCGTTCATGGCGGTCATCCGGCCGCGCGACCGCGAGGGGCTGCTCGCCGAGATCGAGCGCTCGCAGGCCGAGCCGGAGGAGTTCGGCCGCTTCGTGATCGAGTCCGACGGCCGCCCGGCCGGCCTAATGGGCTTCAACGTCGCCAACGCGCGGAGCCGGATCGCGAACCTCGGCTCGCTGGCGGTGCACCCGGATTTCCGCGGCCGCCGCCTCGCGGACGCGGCGGCGCGGCTCTTCCAGCGGCATCTGATCTTCGAGCTCGGCTTCCACCGCCTGCAGCTCGAGATCTACGGCTTCAACGAGCGCGCGCAGGCCCACGCCGAGCGCGCGGGGTTCGTCCGGGAGGGTGTACGCCGAAAGGCGTACGACCGACACGGCGAATGGGTCGACGGCGTGATCTACGGCCTCGTCCGCGAGGACCTGGAGCGCTAGACGCTGAAGCGCGTCCAGCTGCCGGACGCGCCGGGCGAGTCGTCGTCTCCGGGCCAGAGCCGCTCGGACGCGCGCCCCGCATCCAGCAGCTGCTGCGCGTCGACCTCCAGCCGGGTCTCGTCGATTCCTTCGCTCGGCCACTCGACGACGAGCCCGAGAGGCCCCTCTGGCGGAAGCGGCCACAGCCAGAGCGACGACTCCCACTCGCCGCCGCCGCCCGAGCCGCCACCCTGGAAGAGCACCGGCCCACTCGGCTCACCGGCCCGGCCGAACGACGCCACGGCCCCGACCGTCGTCGCCTTCCGTCCGTCCGAGAACAGGACGCCGAAGCGGAGCAGGTCGTCGGGCAGTGTGTCGCCCGACGCGAGCCGCTCGTGCAGTCCGAGCGGATCCCGGAACCAGGCGTCGAAGGAGTCGTGCGGCTCGCGGCGGCGCTTGGCCGTGAGCCTGAACGAGAGCCCGGTCGTGTACGCGACGGCGTCGAGAACGGCGACGACGAGCTCCTCGGTGCGTGCGAGCACGGCGCGGAGCGGCACGGCGACCCCGAGCTCGTTCGGCGGTGGGCCCCACCACGGCTTGTGCTCGACGGGCTCGAACGGCGGCGGGTCGACGGGCGGAGGTGCCTCGAAGAAGCTCACACCCCGAAGTCTCGCAGGGACTGCTAGTGCGTCAGGTAGGCGACCCGGCCGCCGGCGCCGGAGGCCCAGCACGCGTTCGGGTTCGCACAGGCGACGCTGTCGAAGCTGCCCGCGTCGAAGCGCTGCCAGGTGGCGCCGAAGTCCGTGCTCACGTCGCTGCCGGTCAGGCCGACCGCGAGCGCGGTGTGCCCGTCGAGCCACGTCACGCC
>DASSMZ010000225.1:0-6851 GCA_035688325.1 Gaiellaceae bacterium | reverse complement strand
GACGACGTGCTGGTCGCGAAGCTGCTCGCGATGCGCGAGCACTCGATCGACTACGAGCAGGCGCTCGAGATCGCGCGGACGGTGCGCGAGCAGATCGACTGGGACGAGGTCCGCGCCCGCACCGACGGCTCGCCGTACGCGAAGGCGTTCCTGACGCTCGTCGACGAGCTGGGGGTGACGGCCTAGTGGACCCTCGGGGCGAGTCCGTGCCCGGCCTCGCCCGCCGGCTTCCGCAGCTCGTGCTGCCGAAGGTCGAGTGGCGCGGGCGGCCGTGACGCGCGACGAGCTCGTCCCCCACTTCCGCGGCGCCGACTGCGTGGTGCATCTCGCCCGCATCGCGACAGGCTGTGGCCGGTTCGCCGGGGCCGCCGACGGGTAGATGCCGCTCGATGAGAACGGCGCTGTTCGTCCTGCTCTGGTGGGCGGCGCTCTTCGGCTGGTGGATCGTCCTGACGGGCACCAACGCCGGCCTCGAGGAGCTCGCGGCCGCTTGCGCCGCGGTCCTCGCTGCCCTGGTCGCGGTCGGGCTGCGCCGCCTCGGGCTGCTGCGGTACCGGTTCGAGGCGCGCTGGCTGCTGAAGGCGCTGAAGGTGCCGTACAAGGTCGTCGAGGAGATCGGCATCGTCTTCTGGGCGCTCCTCCTGCACATGGCCGGCCTCCGGCGGATGAGCAGCCGCTACCGCGCGTTCGAGTTCCCGGCCGGCGGCGACGACCCCACCTCCGCAGGGCGGCGCGCGGTGGCCGTCGAGGCGGACGCCATCAGCCCCAACACCGTGCCCGTCGACGTCGACCGCGAGCGGAAGCTCCTCCTGCGGCACGAGCTCGACTCGCGGCACACGTCGAACGACGTCCCGTGAACGTCTGGCTCGACGCGGCAACGGTCCTGCTCGGCGGCCTGATCCCGTGCGGCTGGGTGCTGCTCCGAGGCCGGCTGCTCGACGCGGTCGTCGCGCTCGAGCTGGCGAGCACGCTCGCGACGGTCGTGCTGGTGCTCCTCGCCGAGGGCTTCCACCGCTCCTCGTACTTCGCCGTTCCGCTCGTGCTCGCGGCGCTCAGCTTCGTGGGGGCGCTGATCTTCGTCCGCTTCCTCGCCCACCGATGGCTGTGACCGTGCACGTCCTCGTCTGGGTCGCAGTCGCGCTCCAGCTCGGCTGCTGCCTAGGCGTCCTCGTGCTGCGCCAGCCGATCGACCGGCTCCACTTCGCCGGCGCCGCGACCGCGCTCGGCCCCGCGCTCGTCGCGGCCGCGGTCTGCTTCGAGGAGGGCGCGTTCACGACCAACGGGCTCAACGCGATCGCCGTCGCGCTGCTCCTGGCGCTGCTCGGCGGCGGCCTCGGCGCGGCGACCGCACGGATGATCCGGCTGCGCGAACGCGGCAGCCTCGAGTCGACGCAGGCCGAGCGGGAGCGCCGGTCGTGATCCCGCTCCAGGCGATGGTGATCGCGCTCGTCGCCGGCGCCGCGCTCGCGGTGGTGCTGACACGCGACCTCGTCCGCCTCGCCCTGATCAGCAGCGTCTACGGGCTGCTCCTGGTCGTGCTCTTCGTCGTCCTGCAGGCGCCGGACGTCGCGCTCTCGGCGCTCGTCGTCTCGGGCGTCGGGCTTCCCTTCGTGATCGCGGTCGCCATCGCGATCGACCGGGCGCGATGAGCCGCGGGTTCAGGCTCGGGCTCTTCGCCGCCTCGGCGGTCGGCCTGGCGGCGCTCCTGCTCTGGGGGGTCGCGGGGCTGCCGGACTTCGGTCACTACGCCGGCCCGTACGGGTACGTCCTGAACGCCGTCGCGCCGAACGAGCGGCACGTGACGAACGTCGTCACCGCGACGGTGTTCGACTACCGCGGCTTCGACACCCTCGGCGAGGAGTTCATCCTCTTCTCCGCCGCGATGGGCGTCGCGCTGCTGCTGCGTGACGTCCGCGACGAGGAGAGGGAGCCGCCGGAGGACGGCATCCGCAGCGACGCCGTCCGCCTCGTCGGCGTGGCCTTGGTGCCGGTGCTCGTCGCGCTCGGCCTGTACGTGGTCGCGCACGGCTTCATCACGCCGGGGGGCGGCTTCCAGGGCGGCGTCGTGCTCGCGAGCGCGTTTCTCGTCGTCTGGCTGGCGGGCGAGTACCGCGCCTTCCGACGACTGACGCCGACGCCCGCCGTCGACCTCGTGAAGGGCTCCGGCGCCGGTGGGTACGTCGTCGTGGGCCTCGCCGCGCTGCTGCTCGGCAACGCGTTCCTGCACAACTTCGGCCCGCTCGGGACGGCCGGCACGTTAGCCTCGGGCGGCAGCGCGCTGCTGCTGAACCTCGCCTCCGCGCTCGAGGTCGCGGCCGCCTTCGTGCTGATCTTCACCGAGTTCGGCGAGGAGCTCGTGAACGTGCGGCTGCGAGGCGGCGGGTGAGCTACCTCCCGTACGCGCTCGCCGTCTGGCTCTTCATCGTCGGCCTGTACGGCGTCGTCACCAGCCGGCACCTGATCCACCTCGCCGTCTGCCTGACGGTGATGCAGTCGTCGAGCTACGTGCTGCTGCTCTCGATCGGGTACGTGAACCGCGGCACGGCTCCCATCTTCGCCGACGTGCCGAAGGGGACGAGGGCGGTCGACCCGGTCGTGCAGGCGCTGACGCTGACCGACGTGGTCGTCAGCGTCGCCGTGGTCGCGCTGCTGCTCGCGATGGCGATGCAGGTGCGCAAGCGGAGCGGCACGGGCGACCCGGACAAGCTGCATACCGTCGAGGGCTGATGGACGTCCTCGTCGCGCTGCCGGTCGCGATCCCGCTGCTCACCGCCGCCGCCCTGGCCGCGAGCGGGCACATTCTCGGAAGGCGCGTCGACGACATCGTCGGGATCGTCGCGGCGGCGGCTACGGCCGTCGTGTCGACGCTGCTCGTCTTGCGGACGCTCGACCACGACCTGGTGTACTGGTTCGGCGGCTGGACGCCGCGGCACGGCGTCGCGCTCGGGATCGCGTTCGACGTCGAGCCGCTGAGCGCGGCGGTCGCCGCCTTCGCGGCCGTCCTGACGACGGCGAGCTTCGTCTACGCCTGGCGCTACTTCGACGAGGCCGGGACGCTCTTCCACATCCTGATGCTGACCTTCCTCGCGGCGATGTCGGGCTTCGCGCTCAGCGGCGACCTGTTCAACATGTTCGTCTTCTTCGAGCTGATGACCGTCTCGACGTTCGCGCTCGTCGGCTACCAGGTGCACTCCGAGGCACCGTTGCAGGGAGCGATCACCTTCGCCGTCACGAACGCGATCGCGTCGTTCTTCCTGATCACGGGCCTGGCGCTCGTCTACGGTCGCACCGGCGCACTGAACCTCGCCCAGATCGGCCGCGCGCTCCAGGGGAACGGGCACGACGGCCTGGTGATCGTCGCGTTCACGCTGCTCCTGGCGGGCTTCCTGATCAAGGCGGGCGTCGTGCCGTTCCACTTCTGGCTCTCGGACGCCTACGCCGTCGCGCCGATCCCGGTGTGCGTCCTGCTCTCCGCGGTGATGAGCGACCTCGGCATCCATGCCGTCGCGAGGATCTACTGGCCCGCCTTCTCCGGCGCCTTCCACGCGGACGTGCCCGAGCTGCGCGCGCTGATCGTCGGCGCAGGGGTGCTGACGGCGGCCGTCGGCGCCGCGATGACCTTCTTCCAGCGCGACCTCAAGCGGATGCTCGCGTTCCTGACGATCAGCCACGTCGGCGTGCTCGTCTGCGCCGTCGGCCTGCTCACGGCGCGCGGGCTCGCAGGATCGGTGCTGTACGTGATCGGCGACGGCTTCGTCAAGGCAGCGCTCTTCCTGGCCGTCGGCATCCTCGTACGGCGGATCGGCGACGGCGACGAGCTGCGCCTGCGCGGACGCGGGCTCGATGCGCCGCTCGCCGCCGTCGTGTTCTTCGGCGGAGCCTTCCTCGTGTCGGGCCTGCCTCCCTTCGGGTCGTTCCTCGGCTGGTCGTTGCTGGTGCGCTCCTCCGGCGACGTCGGCTACGGCTGGCTGCCGCCGGTGCTCGCCCTCTGCGCCGTCGTCACGGGTGGGACGCTGGTGCGAGCGAGCGCCCGCGTCTTCCTCGGCTGGGGCGACGCGAACGACCCGCTCCTCTCGGCCGAGCCGCCGGAGTCGGAGGAAGAGCCGGGAGAGCGCGAGTCGCGCTTCTCGCCGCCGCTGCTGTTCGGGCCGGCGCTCGCGCTGCTGATCGTCGGCGCCGGCTTCTCGTTCGTTCCGGGACTCGCGGGACACGCGACGGCCTGGGCGCAGCGTCTCCAGGACCGTCCGACGCACGCGGCGGAGGTGCTGGCCGGAACGGTGCCGCCGCCGGCGTCGCCGGTACCGCTGCATGCGGGCCTCGCCCCGTATGGGTACGCGATCGGGTCCTGGGTGCTCGCGATCGGATTCGCCGTGTTCGGGCTCTACCGGCAACGGCTGCCAGGACTGCTGCGGCGCGGCGCCGGGCGGGTGCTCGACCGCCCGGTCGCGGTGCTGAAAGGGCTGCACAGCGGGATCGTCGGCGACTACGTCGCGTGGCTCACGTTCGGCGCCGCCACCCTTGGCGGCCTGCTCACGCTGCTCGTCCGCTGAGGACGGATCGTCACGCTCTCGGCATGGAGCCGTGACACATCTGCGCGCCGCCGGCGGGTACCGTCCCAAGCCCCCACCCACCCGGGGGCGCGTGCGAACACGAAACGGCCCGGCGGCGGCTACGCGACCTTGAGCGCCTCGATCTCGCGGTTCACGGCCAGCTGCTCGAGCGCGCTCGCCTCGATCTGGCGCACCCGCTCGCGCGTCAGGCCGAGCTCCTTGCCGATCGCCTCGAGCGACTTCGGGTCGCGGTCGCCGTTCAGGCCGTAGCGGCGCTTCACCACCTCGCGCTCGCGCTCCGGCAGCTGCGCGACGGCGCGCCGCAGCACTTCCTGCTCGAGGCTCACCGTCAGCTCCTCCTCCGGCTCCGCCCCCTCGGACGCGAACAGGTCGCCGAGCGCCGCCTCGTTGCCCTCGCCGATCGGCCGGTCGAGGCTCGTGATCGCCCGCGCCGCCTGGCGCACCTCCCGCACCTGCTTCAGCGGGAGCTTGGCCTGCTTGGCGACCTCCTCCTCGGTCGGCTGTCGCCCGAGCCTCGGCGCGAGCGTCCGCTCCGCGCGCGCGATGCGCTGCTCGCGGTCGGCGATGTGCACCGGGATCCGGATCGTCCGCGCCTTGTTCGCCACGCCGCGCTGCACCGCCTGGCGGATCCACCAGGTGGCGTAGGTCGAGAACTTGAAGCCGCGCCGCCAGTCGAACTTCTCGACCGCGCGGATCAGGCCGATGATCCCCTCCTGGATCAGGTCGAGCAACGACAGCCCGTGGCCCTGGTAGCGCTTCGCGATCGACACCACCAGGCGCAGGTTCGAGTTGATCATCCGCTCCTTCGCCTCGCGGTCGCCGCGCTCGATGCGCTTGGCCAGCTCGACCTCCTCCTCCTTCGTCAGCAGCGGCCACCGGCCGGCCTCGTTCAGGAAGAGCTGGAGCGCGTCGGTCGTCGCCACGGCGAGGTCGCCGTTGACGTACGTGCTCTCCTCGGACTCGCGGCCGCAGTCGTCGCTGAGCTCGACGCCGCGCTCCTCGAGCTCCTCGTAGACCCGCGCGACCTCGTCCTCCTCCAGCTCGTGCTCGACGACGAGCTCGTTGAGCTGCGAGAGGTTGACGCAGCCTTCCTGCTCGCCCCGCGCGATCAGCGTCTGGATCTGCTCGTGCCCGATCTCGCTCATGCGTCCGTCGTTCCCGCCTCGGCGCCGGTTCACGCCTGTCGAGACGAGCTTAGAGCAGGCCGCAGAAGCGCGCCGTGTTGGGCCACGGCGAGTACCCGCGGCCGCTCCGCATCGCGCGCTCGGCGACCCACATCTGCTCGAGCGGCGTCCAGCGGTTGGCCCAGCCGCGACGCAGCAGCACGGCGGGCGCGTACGTGCTCATGAAGGAGCGGTCCATCTGGAGCCCGCCCCAGTACGGGTCGCCGGAATCGCTCCAGCTGCCTTCGAGGCGATGGATGCACAGCAGGCCGGCCAGGTGCGGCGTGTGCGCGGCCAGCCAGCGCGTGCGGCGCGCCTGCCGCCGCCAGTAGCGAAGGGCGCGCGGAGTCCGCAGCGCGGCGTACGACTGCGCGCGGCGGACGCCCATCACGGCCTGCAAGCGCCACGTGGCGCTCCGCAGCCGGCGGACGATCGCAGGGTTGACGTGCCGCCGGCGGTGGCGCGTGACCTCGACCGCCGCAGCCCGCGCCTTCGATTCCGCGCGGCTCGCCCCCCGGCCGGGCGCGCCCGACGCCGCCGCCAGCGTCGCCACCACGGCCGCGCCGATCAGCGCGAGCGCGAGGACAGGCAAGAGAAAGCGTTTTGGCTTCACCGCAGAACCCCTCCTCGGGTCCGACTCAGCTCGGCTTCCCGGGCGCGTCCGCGTGACGGCGCGGTACCACGACGCTCGGGTGGCCTGGTCGTGCGACCTTGTTCCAGGAGCTACGACGGCTAAACGTGGGCGGGGTTAGTCAGATCTCGTGCCGATCGGCACGAGATCCGGCGGTAAGCCGCTTGCTACGGTCGCCCGGTGCGCCGGCTCGTCGTCCTCCTCAGCTCGATCGTGGCGCTCGACATCACCTTCTTCGCGGCGCTGACGCCCCTGCTGCCCCACTTCGTGAACGCGTACGGCCTGTCGAAGGGCGCCGCCGGCGTGCTGTCCGCGAGCTACGCCGCCGGCGTCCTCGCCGCCTCGCTCCCGAGCGGGCTCGCGGCGGCGCGCTACGGCCCGCGCCGCGCCGCGCTCGCCGGCGTCTCCCTGACCGCCGCAGCCAGCCTCGGGTTTGCCTTCGCGGGAAGCGCATGGATGCTCGGCGCAGCCCGGCTGCTGCAGGGC
>DASSMZ010000114.1:0-2002 GCA_035688325.1 Gaiellaceae bacterium | reverse complement strand
CCGCTGCTCTGCTACCTCGTCGGCCGCGCCCGGCGCGGCGGCACCGACGTCGACACGCTCGCTGACGCGGTCCGATCGACCTCGTAAGCCATCCCGATCTGGCGCGGCTGCATCCGACTGAGCCGCACGTCGAGACGCGAGAGCGCCTGGCGGTGCTGCTCGAGCAGTTCGAGGTCGTCGAGGGACGAGCGGCCGCGCGTGGCCAGATAGAGCGCTGCCACTCGGCGGCGTACCTCGACCGGCTCGAGTCGCTCGACGTGCCGACGCTGCTCGATCCGGACACCGTCGGCTCCGAGACGAGCTACGAGGCTGCGCTGCTCGCGGCCGGCTGCGCGCTCGAGGCGGTCGACCGCGGCGGGTTCGCGCTCGTGCGGCCGCCCGGGCACCACGCGCTGCCGGAGCGGGCGATGGGCTTCTGCCTCGTGAACAACGTCGCCGTCGCCGCCCGGTACGCGCAGGCGGAGCTCGGAGCCGGGCGCGTGGCGATCGTCGACTGGGACGTCCACCACGGCAACGGGACTCAGGACATCTTCTGGGACGACGAGACCGTCCTCTTCGCGTCGCTGCACCAGTGGCCGTTCTACCCGGGCACCGGCGGCCCCGGCGAGGAGAACGAGACGACGGTGAACGTGCCGCTCCAGGCGGGCTGCGACGACGACGACTACCTGATCGCCTTCGACGAGCGTGTCACGCCGGCCGTGCGCGCGTTCGAGCCCGAGGTGCTGCTCGTCTCGGCCGGGTTCGACGCGCACGTCGACGACCCGCTCGCGTTCATGCGCGTCACCGCCGCCGGCTTCCGCGCCCTCGCCGCGCGCTGCCGCGGGCTCGCGCCGCGTGTGGCTGCCGTGCTCGAAGGCGGTTACGACCCGCGCACGCTGCCGGTGCTCGTGCGCTCGACGCTCGAGGGCTTCTCGGAGTGACGACGGCCGGCCCGAAGGCCGGCCGTCTACCGAAGAAGCACAGAGCCACCGCGCTCCGACACTCAGGGAAAACGTGTCGATCTCACTATCGGCCGCAGCCGATTCGCGGCTGGGTGAACGACATCCCCCACCGTGGGTGATTTTCAGGCCGCGCGCGCCGAGGCCAGGGCGTCGAGCGCCTCGCGACGCGAGGAGACGTTCAGCTTGCGCAGCAGGCTCTTCACGTGCGAGCGGACGGTGTGCTCGGAGATGAAGAGCCGCTCCGCGATCTCGTCGGTGGAGAGGTGCTCGTCGAGCAGCAGCAGCACCTCCAGCTCGCGCGCGCTCAGCAACCGCGCGATCTCGTCCGGCACGCCGCGCCCGAGGCCGCCTTCGCGCACCTGCTCGAGCAGCCGGCGCGCGACCTCGCCCGAGAGCGCGGCCTGCCCCTGGTCGACTCCTCGCAGGAAGTCCGCGATCCGCTCGGGCGGCTCGCTCTTCAGCAGGTACCCGGCCGCGCCCCCGCGGATCGCGGCGAGCAGGTCGTCCTCGGTGCCGGACGCCGTCAGCACGACGACCTCGGTGTCGGGCGCGGCCTCGCGGATCCGCGGCAGCGCGTGGAGGCCGTCGAGGCCCGGCATCGACAGGTCGAGCAGCACGAGGTCGGGCAGCAGCCGCCGCGCGAGGTCGATCGCCTCCTCGCCGTCGGCCGCCTCGCCGGCGACCGTGAAGCCGTGGCCCTCGAGCAGCGAGGAGAGCGCGGCGCGCGTGATCGGGTGGTCGTCGACGAGCAGGACCCGCATGCGCCGCTTATCGGCAGGTCGCCGCGTGCCGACAAGGGTTTCATGCGGCGCGACCATGCCCAGCGCGACGACTACCAGGCCTGGCTCTGGGGCGAGGTGCTCCTGATCGGGCTGCTCGGAGCCGCCCTGGCGCTGTTCGTCGCCCACCCGAGCCTGCGCGACACGTACCAGCTGCCGGAGGCGCGGCTCGTCATGGACACGACGGTCATGCTCGCCGCCGCGATCGTGGCGGTGCTCGCCGCGATCCGCTTCTCCGTCGACGGCCGCCGGCTCGACCTGCTGCTGTGCGGCGGGTTCTGC
>DASSMZ010000110.1:0-2936 GCA_035688325.1 Gaiellaceae bacterium | reverse complement strand
GCAGCCGCCTGGAGATGCTCCCGCTCGAATGCGTCGTGCGCGGCTACCTGACCGGCTCGGGGTGGAAGGACTACCGGGCGACAGGGTCGGTCTGCGGGCACGTCCTGCCGGAGGGCCTGCGCGACTCGGAGCAGCTGCCGGTGCCGATCTTCACGCCGTCGACCAAGGCGCAGGAGGGTCACGACGAGAACATCGACCGCGAGCGCGCCGCCGGGCTCGTGGGCCCGGATCGCTTCGACGAGGCAGAGCGCATCTCGCTCGAGCTTTACCGCTTCGCATCCGAATACGCGGCGAAGCGCGGGATCCTGATCGCCGACACGAAGTTCGAGCTCGGGCTCGACGCCGGCGGGAACCTCGTCCTGGCCGACGAGGCGTTCACGCCGGACTCGTCTCGCTTCTGGCCTGCCGACGAGTACGAGGCCGGCCGCGCGCAGCCGTCGTTCGACAAGCAGTTCGTCCGCGACTACTGCGAGAGCCTCGGCTGGGACAAGACGCCGCCCGGCCCGGAGCTGCCGGACGACGTCGTCGCCGGCACGCGCGCGCGATACGTCGATGCGTTCGAGCGCCTTACCGGGATCGAGTTCGACGCGTACCTCGCCGACCCCGACGTGGTGCTCCGATGAGAGCGACGATCCTCGTCCGGCCGAAGCCGGGGATCCTCGACCCGCAAGGTGAAGCCGTGCAGAGCTCCCTGCACCAGCTCGGCTTCCACGTCGACGAGGCGCGCGTCGGCCGCGTGATCGACCTCGAGCTCGACGACGCCGACGGCGAGACCGCCCGCGCGGAGCTCGAGCGCGCCTGCGAGCAGCTGCTCGCCAATCCGCTGATCGAGTCCTACGAGATCGCGTTCGACGGATGAGCGAGCCGCGGCCGACGATCGCGGTCGTCACCTTCCCTGGGTCGAACGACGACCGAGACGCCGCGCTCGCGCTCGACCGGCTCGGTGCGGAAGCGCGCGCAGTCTGGCACGCCGACCACGAGCTCCCGCGCGACACGACGGCGGTCGTCCTGCCGGGCGGCTTCTCGTACGGCGACTACCTCCGCTGCGGCGCGATCGCGCGCTTCGCGCCGGTCATGCCAGCCGTGGCGAGCTTCGCCCGCGAGGGCGGCCTCGTGCTCGGCATCTGCAACGGCTTCCAGGTGCTCTGCGAGGCACGCCTCCTTCCCGGCGCGCTCCGGCCGAACGCGAGCCTCGAGTTCATCTGCCGCGACGTCGCGCTCCGGCTCGAGCGCGCCGACACGCCGTTCACGTCGCGCGCGGCGCTCGGGCAGGCGCTCTCGATTCCGATCAAGCACGGTGAGGGCTGCTACTTCGCAGACGACGACCTGCTAGCGGAGCTCGAGCGCAACGGCCAGGTCGTGCTGCGCTACGAGCAGAACCCGAACGGCTCGGTCGCGGACATCGCGGGCATCACGAACGAGCACGGCAACGTCTTCGGGCTGATGCCGCACCCCGAGCACGCGGTCGAGCCGCTGATCGGCTCGGGCTCGACCGACGGCGCGCTGATCCTCGGCTCGCTCGTCGATGCGGCCCGCGAACGCCTGCTCACGGCGGCCTGAGGCCGAGGCCGAGCGCCTCGGACAGCCCGGGCCGCTCCGCGAGCCCCGCGCGCAGCCGCTCCAGGTCGCGCGCTCGCAGCGTCACCGGCCCGCGGCGAGCCGTGCCACTGGTCGCGTAAGCGAAGCGGACGAGCCGCTCGCCCCTGATGTCGAGCAGCTGCACGACCGACGCGAAGCGCTTGTCGCCCGCCCGCTGGGCCAGCGTCAGCTCCTCGACCAGCTCCGCCGGGCCCCAGGGTGTCGCCGCCTTCGCCATTGCGCAGTCACCGTATCCCGGCAGGCGTCACGTGTCCGTCACGCGTTGGTGCCGAAGGTGTGACCCGCCGATTCCCCACATCGAGGGACGCGCGCGGGCACCGGCCCGCCGACAGTCAGCACGTGCCTGCTGCGGTCAGCCACCATCGCGCGTTCCTGCTCGTCGGCGCAGGCGTCCTCTACCCGCTGATCTTCGCCGCCTTCGCCCTCGCGGAGCGACCGGGGCTCGGACTCGGCCACTTCTACTACTTCCCGGTCGCGATGGTTGCCCTCGCCAGCGGCGCCACGTGGGGCGCGGGCGCCGGGCTCGCCGCGACGGGCCTCTACACGTTCGCGATCGTGATCAACCCGCACCTCGCGTCGTCGCCGCTGCTGACCGGCGGCTCGCTCATCCGGCTGGTGACGCTGACGACGATGGGCGCGCTCGTCGGCTGGTTCGCCAGCAACCACCGCGACCTGTCCGATCGGCTCCGGATCGCGAACGAGCGCGACCAGCTCACCGGCCTGCTGAACACGCGCGCGTTCGACGCGGCGCTGACCGCCCGCCTCGAGCAGGGCCGCCGGTTCGGGATCGTGCTCGCGGACGTGGACAACATGCGGGAGCTCAACGACGCCGAGGGCAACGCCGCCGGGAACGCCGTCCTGCGCCACGCCGCCAACATCCTCGGCCGGACGAGCGACGGCGAGGCACAGGTCGCCAGGGTCGGAGGCGACGAGTTCGCGGTCATCGCCTCGCTGTCGGGCAGCGACACGGTGCGCGCGCTCTGCGGCCGGCTGACGTCGGCCCTGGCGGAGGAAGGCATCAGCATGAGCTTCGGCTGGGCCGTTTGCCCGCGCGACGGGGACACGCCGCTGCTCCTCTTCCGCGCCGCCGAGGAGCGGCTCTACGCCCAGAAGCTGATCCGCAGCCGCCTCACCGCCGGCGCGGTCGTCGCCCTGCCGACGCAGGCCGAGCGGCTCGCGCTGCGCGCCCGCGGCGCCTGAGCGTCCGCGCACACCGCTCGGCGAACCGCGGGTGCAGAGCGGCTGCGTCGCGGACACCCGGCCGCGAAGCGTCTGCGGAGGAAATGCCGGCTAGGAGCGCGAGCCGAGCCGCGCGCCGGCCTGGCGCGTTGCTCGGA
>DASSMZ010000184.1:0-5987 GCA_035688325.1 Gaiellaceae bacterium | reverse complement strand
GACGAGCGCCACGAACGAGGCGACGTTGATCACGGAGCCGCCGCCGCGCTCGAGCAGCCGCGGGATCCCGTGCCGGCAGCAGAGGTAGACGCCTTTCGCGTTCACGTCGAGCACGCGGTCCCACGCCTCGGGCTCGGTCTCGAGGACCGACGCATCGTCGGCGGGCATGATCCCCGCATTGTTGTAGAGGACGTCGACGCCGCCGTAGCGCTCGACCGTCGCGGCGTACATCGCGTCGACGCTCGCCGGGTCGGTCACGTCGACCTGCCGGAAGAACGCCTCGCGGCACGCGGCTGCCGCCTCCTCTCCCGCCTCGGCGCTCACGTCGGCCACGCACACGGATGCGCCCTCCTCCGAGAACAGCACCGCCGCCTCGCGGCCGATCCCGCCCGCCGCGCCGGTGATGACCGCGACCTTGCCGTCGAGCCGGCCCATCAGTCGGTCGCGACGAACACGTTCTTGACCTCGGAGTAGCCCCCGAGCGCGTGCATGCCGAGCTCGCGCCCGAAGCCGGACTGCTTGAAGCCGCCGAACGGGGTCGAGACGCGCACCGAGGTGTTGGCGTTGACGGAGAGCACGCCGGTCTCGAGCGCGCGCGCGACCCGCAGCGCCCGGGCGCCGTTCTCGGTCCAGATCGAGCCCGAGAGGCCGTAGGGCGTGTCGTTCGCGATCCGGATCGCGTCGGCCTCGTCCTCGAACGGGATCACGGCCGCGACGGGGCCGAAGACCTCCTCGCGCGCGACCCGGTCCTCGTTCGAGGCCTCGACGAGCGTGCACGGGAACCAGAAGCCCCTGCCCTCGGGCGCCTCGCCGCGGAAGACGACCTCGCCGTCCACGAAGGACGCGACCGACTCGCGCTGCGCCGCCGAGATCAACGGCCCCATCTCCGTCGTGTCGTCCTCGGGGTCGCCGACGCGGACGCCGGCGGTCGCGTCCACCAGCAGCGAGACGAAGCGGTCGTAGGCGGACCGCTCGACGAGGATCCGCGAGCGCGCGCAGCAGTCCTGGCCGGCGTTGCCGAAGACCGCGTACGGCGCCGCGGCCGCCGCGCGCTCGAGGTCGGCGTCCGCGAAGACGACGTTCGCCGACTTGCCGCCCAGCTCGAGCGTGACGCGCTTGATCGTCCCGGCCGCCGCCTGCATCACGCCGCGGCCGACCTCCGTCGAGCCGGTGAAGCCGATCTTCGCGACGTCCGGGTGCTCGGCCAGCCGCTGCCCGACGACGCGGCCGGGACCCACGACGACGTTGACGACGCCCTCGGGGATCCCGGCCTCGAGCGCGAGCTCGCCGAGCCGCACCGCCGTCAGCGGCGTCAGCTCCGCCGGCTTGAGCACGACCGTGTTGCCGCACGCGAGCGCCGGCCCGAGCTTCCACGACGCGATGTTGAGCGGGAAGTTCCATGGCACGATCAGCCCGACGACGCCGAGCGGCTCGCGGAAGGTCAGGTCGATCCCGCCGGCCACCGGGATCGTCTCGCCGTGGTGCTTGTCGACGGCGCCCGCGTAGAAGTGAAAGACGTCGGCGACCATGCCGACCTCGCCGCGGGAATCGGCGATCGGCTTGCCGACGTTGCGCGTCTCCAGCAGCGCCAGCTCCTCGCCGTGCTCCTCGACCAGCGTCGCCAGGCGCCGCAGCAGCCGCGCCCGGTCGGCAGGAGCGACCGCGCGCCAGCCCGGGAACGCCGCCAGGGCCCGTTCGACGGCCGCGTCCGCCTCGTCGACGCCCGCCTCCGGGAGCTCGGCGATCGACTTCTCGGTCGCCGGGTTGACGACGACGACGCTCATCCGCGCGCCTCGCGGTAGCGCTTCGACTCGGTGACGAGCTGCTCGAAGAGGCGCATGTCCTCGCCTGCCTCCGGGTGCCAGAGCACGCCGAGCGTGAAGCGCCGGGACGGATCCTCGAGCGCCTCGACGCTGCCGTCGTCCGCGTGCGCGGCTTCGCGCAGGCCCGAGCCGATGCGCCCGAAGCCCTGGTGGTGATGCGACTTCACCGGCGCGTGCTCCCCGAGCAGCGAGCCGAGGCGCGTCTCCGGGTCGAGCTTGACGCCGTGATCGGCGTACTGCCCCGGCGTGTGCTTGTGCCGGTCGTGGCCGACGACCTCGGGCAGGTGCTGCACGAGGTCGCCGCCGAGCCCGACGTTCAGGAGCTGCGAGCCGCGGCAGACCGCGAGGACGGGCATGTCGCGGGCGAGCGCGGCCTCGAGCAGCGCGAGCTCGCCGCGGTCGCGTTCCTCGTGTATGCCGCCGGTCTGCGCGTGCCGCTCCTGGCCGTAGAGCGCCGGGTCGAGGTCGCCGCCGCCCGAGAAGATGATCCCGTCGAGCGCGTCGAGCGTCTCCTCGACGCCGTCGGTGCTGGGCGGCACGAGCAGCGGCCGCCCGCCGGCGCGCTCGACCGCGCGCACGTAGTCGACCGGCACGAGCGCCGACTCCTCCTCCCAGTCGCCGTGGACGGCCGACGTGACGTACGTGGTGATCCCGACGAGCGGCTTCATCCGCGCTCGAACAGCCGCTCCCGCTCCCAGCAGGTGACCGCCTCGTCGAAGAGGCGCTGCTCGACGCGGCCGTAGTTGAGGTAGTGGTCGACGACCTCGTCGCCGAGCGCCGCCCGCGCCATCGTCCCGTGCTCGAGCGCGGCGATCGCCTCCCGCAGCGCGTGCGGGAAGCGCTCGGCGTCCGACTCGTACGCGTTGCCCTCGAGCGGCTCCGGCAGGTCGAGCTCCTGCTCGATCCCGTAGAGCCCGGCCGCGAGCAGCGCCGCGAACGCGAGGTACGGGTTGACGTCCCCGCCGGGGATCCGCGTCTCGACGCGCTGCGAGCGGCCGTGCCCGACGATGCGGAAGCCGCAGGTGCGGTTGTCGTGCCCCCAGGCGAGCGACGTCGGCGCCCACGAGCCCGCGGTGTAGCGCTTGTACGAGTTGATCGTCGGCGCGAGGAAGAGCGCGAGCTCGCGCAGGCACGCGATCCACCCGGCGAGGTAGCGCCGGAAGACCTCGCTCTCGCCGTCGAACGCGTTGGCACCGTCGCGCCAGAGGCTCGAGTGGATGTGGCACGAGCTGCCGATCCAGCCGTGGTCGGGCTTGGCCATGAACGTGATCGAGCAGCCGTTCTGGTGCGCGATCTCCTTGGCGCCGTTCTTGTAGACCGTGTGGTTGTCGGCCATCGTCAGCGCGTCGGCGAAGCGCAGGTTGATCTCCTGCTGGCCCGGCCAGGCCTCGCCCTTGGAGCTCTCGACCCGGATCCCGGCGCCGGCCATCGCGAGCCGGATCTGCCGGATCAGCGGCTCGTCGAAGGTCGTGGCGAGGATGTGGTAGTCGAGGATGTACGGGACGGAAGGCGTCAGGTCGCGATAGTGCTTCGCGTGCGCCTGCTCGTAGCTCTCCTTCAGGAGGTAGAACTCGAGCTCGGAGCCCATCATCGGCTCGTAGCCGAGCGCTCGCGCCCGCTCGACCTGGGTGCGCAGCACCTGCCGCGGCGAGGCGACGACCGGCGAGCCGTCCCCCCAGCCGACGTCGCAGAGCACGAGCGCAGTCCCTTCCAGCCAGGGGATGCGCCGGAGCGTCGCGAGGTCGGGCGTGAGCACGAAGTCGCCGTAGCCCTGCTCCCAGCTCGCCATCGCGTACCCGGCCTGCGGGTCCATCTCCATGTCGAGCGCGAGCAGGTAGTTGCAGCCCTCGACCCCGCTCTGGGCCGACTCCTCGAGGAAGAACTCCGCGTGCTCGCGCTTGCCGAGCAGGCGGCCCTGCATGTCCGTGAACGCGGCGACGACGGTGTCGATCTCGCCGCGCTCGACCTCGTCTCTCAGCTCCTCGATCGTCAGCATCCGCTCTCCCGCAGTACGAGGGAGCCGGCGAACCGGCTCCCTCGTGACGTCCAGTCCTGGCGCGAGTCTACGCCGCGGTCACCGGCGTGCTGCCACCGGACTCGTACTCCGCCTCGATCCGGGCGAGCTCTTCCTCCGAGCCCTGCACGATCGGCCCCTCGAACCACTTGCGGGCCGAGAGCAGCCACCAGCCGCCGACGAGCAGCAGCGTCCCGAGCACGGCGACGGGCGCGTAGTTGAAGGACAGCCACGTGAAGCTGCTGTTCCACGGAACGCCCGTCGGGGTGATCGGGAGGATGAACAGGATCGAGATGAACCCGACCCAGAGGCAGGCGATGATCCCGATCGGCTTGTACCAGCGCCCGAGCGTCCACTCGCCCGGCTCCCAGCTGTCGCCCTGGCGGAGCCGCAGGAAGATCGGCATCGCGTACGCGAGGTAGAGGGCGATCGTGGCGATCGAGGTCACGGCCGCGTACGCGACGTAGCCGGCGCCGACGCCGATGTCCTTCGAGAAGTACGCGGGGAACGCGCACAGGAACGCCAGAACGGCGATGGCGGTGGCAGCGAGGTACGGGACCCGCTCGCCGTTCAGGCGCCGCCAGAGCCGGTGGCCCGGCACGGCCCGGTCGCGCGAGAACGCATACATCATCCGGGACGCCGAGGTGATCGACGACATGCCGCAGAAGAACTGCGCGCCGACCGTGACGAAGAGCATCACCTTCGCCGTCTTGGCTCCCAGGGCGTCGAGGTACACCTGCTTGACGGCGAAGATCCCGGCACCGGTCGTCGCGTCGAAGCTCTGGATCGCGAACGTCACGCCCAGGGCGAGGATGTAGCCGAAGATCGCCGACACGACGATCGACATCACCACGCCGCGCGCCGCGGCTCGCGAGGCGTTCCTCGTCTCCTCGCTCATGTGCGCGGAGGCGTCGTAGCCCGTGTACGTGTACTGCGCCTGCAGCAGGCCGAGCAGGAGCACGAACCACAGCCAGCCGTGGGAGAAGCCGCTGTTGTTGATCGTGTGCGTGAACACGGTCGAGACCGACTGGTGGTTGTCGGGCTTGAAGACGAGGAACGCGACGATGATCGTCACGCCCAGGACGTGCCACCAGACGGAGACGTCGTTCAGGAAGGCGACCAGCCGCACGCTGAACACGTTCAGCAGCACGTGCAGCGCGAGGATGACCAGGTACACGTAGATGATCGTGTGCGGCGTCGCCGGGAAGGTCCCCGGCCAGAGCAGGTTCAGGAGCGCGGTCGTGAAGATCGCCGCGCCGTAGTCGATGCCGGCCGTGATCGCGATCTGCCCGATCAGGTTGAACCAGCCGGTGAACCAGCCCCAGGCCGGGCCGCCCATCTTCGACGACCAGTAGTAGAGACCGCCCGCCGTCGGGTACTTCGACGCGATCTCCGCCATCCCGAGCCCCACGATCAGGACGAAGACCGAGACCAGCGGCCAGCCCCACGCTTCCATGATCGGGCCGCCGTAGTTGATTCCGGTCGCGTACAGCGTGAGCGTCCCCGAGAGGACGGAGATGATCGTGAACGAGATGGCGAAGTTCGAGAACCCCGACATCCCGCGCCGCAGTTCCTGCGCGTACCCGAGCGCGTGGAGGATGCGACGGTCCTTGTCGTGCTGCGCGTAATCCGCCAAGGGGCACTCCTTGTGTCGGTGGACGCGCGATTCTCTCGCGCGATGCGCGCCGACACAAGCCTGATGCCGCGCGATCAGCAGTCGGACGATCGACCGGGATCGCGTTGCGGCCCCGACGCCGCTTTTCGGGGAGGAGGCGTTCTTTGACAGGCCGACCTCGTTTCCCCGGTGGCCGGGGTCCGAGCGCGCCGGCCTGGACGCCGGACGTCGCTGTCGACGAGCCGCTCGTCCGCGCGCTGCTCGCCCAGTTCCAGGAGCTCGACGGCACCGCGCTGCGCAAGCTCGCCGAGGGCTGGGACAACAGCGTCTGGGTCGCCGCCGAGCGGTACGCGTTCCGGATCCCACACCGCGAGGTCGCCGTCCCGGGCCTCGAGCGGGAGCTGGCCATGCTGCCGGAGCTCGCGCCGCGGCTGCCGTTGCCCGTCCCGCGGCCGCGCTTCGTCGGTCGTCCGGACGAGGGGTACCGGTGGCCGTTCTTCGGCGCCGAGCTGCTGCCGGGCGAGGAGGCGGGCTC
>DASSMZ010000168.1:0-2518 GCA_035688325.1 Gaiellaceae bacterium | reverse complement strand
GATCGGGCGCGAGCGGGAGCTCGAGGAGGCGGCGGCGCTGCTGAGGAACGGGCTACGGGCCCTCACGCTGACAGGCCCCGGCGGCACGGGGAAGACGAGGCTCGCCCTCCAGCTCGCCGCCGACGTGGTCGAGGAGTTCCCCGACGGCGTCTTCTTCGTCTCGCTCGCGCCCGTGCGCGACTGGGAGCTGGTCGCGCCGACGATCGCGCGCACCCTCGGCCTGCGCGAGCAGGCAGGCGAGACCGTGCTCGAGACGCTCGACGGCTACCTCGCCGACAAGCAGCTGCTGCTCGTGCTCGACAACTTCGAGCAGGTGCTCGCAGCGGCGCCGGCCGCCGCCGGCCTGTGCGCGAGTGCGCCCGGGCTGAAGCTGCTCGTCACGAGCCGCACACCGCTGCACCTGTCCGGAGAGCGCACGTACCCGGTGCCGCCGCTCGAGCTTCCGGAGTCGGTGCGGCTGTTCGCCGAGCGGGCGCACGCTGCCGCGCTCGAGTTCGACGTCACCGACGAGAACGAGGACGCGGTCGCAGAGATCTGTCGGCGGCTCGACGGGCTGCCGCTCGCGATCGAGCTGGCCGCGCCGCGGATCCGCAGCCTGCCGCCGCCGGCGCTACTGCGGCGGCTCGACCAGCGGCTGAAGCTCCTGACCGGCGGCGCGCGGGACCTCGACGAGCGCCAGCGCACGCTGCGCGCGACGATCGAGTGGAGCTACGAGCTGCTGCCCGAGGCGGAGCGCGCGCTGTTCGCCCGGCTCGGCGTCTTCGTCGGCGGCAGCCGGCTCGACGAGGCCGAAGCGCTGTGCGGCGCGATCGACGTCGACGTGCTCGACGGCCTGCAGTCGCTCGTCGAGAAGAGCCTTCTGCGCCAGCGGGCCGACGCCGACGGTGAGCCGCGCTTCTGGATGCTGGAGACGATTCGCGAGTACGCGCTCTCGCTGCTCGACGAGGACGGCACGCTCGCGGACGCACGCCTGGCACACGCCGAGCTGTTCCTCGCGCTCGCCGAGCACGTCGACCTCGAGTCGCGGACCGGCGACCAGGGAGCGCTGTTCGAGCAGCTCGAAGCGGACAATGCGAACCTGCGCGCTGCGGTCGACTGGGCGGAGGAGATGCGCGACGCCGACCTGCTCTTGCGGCTCGCGACCGCGCTCTGGCGCTTCTGGGCGACCCGCGGTCACATCGAGGAGGGCACGACGGTGCTCGAGAACGCGCTCGCAGTCGCAGGGCGTCGGCCGGCGCACGCCCTGCTCGGCTTCTGCACGCTCCGCATCCTGCGCGGGCAGGGCGACGGGCTGGAGGACGACATCCGCGAGGCGCTTCGCGCGTGCGAGGAGCTGGGCGACGACTACGGCCTTGCCCAGGCCTGGAACCTGCAGGGGCGACTCGAAGGCAGCGTGCTCGGCCGGCTCGGCGCCGGCGAGGCCGCGTGGCACGAGGCGCTCCGTTTCGCCGAGCGCGGCGGCTTCGCCGCCGAAAAGACCGAGAGCGTCAACTGGCTGCTGGCAAGCGCGATCTTTGGGCCGCTGCCGGCCGAGGAGGGCATCAAGCGCTGCAAGGAGTTCGCGGACGCAGCGGTCGGCGAGCCGACGACGCAGGCGTTCTGCAGTTCCGCGCGCGCCGTCCTCGAGGCGATGCGCGGCGATTTCGACACTGCGCGCGAACTGCTCCTCGCCGGGCGCCGGGCGCTCGACGAGCTCGGGCAGCCCGTCTGGGTCGCCGTCACGGGGCAGGAGGCGTACTTCGTCGAGATGCTCGGAGGCGACCCGGCCGCGGCGGCCGCGACGCTCCGGGAGAGCTACGAGACCCTGAGCGGGATGGGCGAGCACAGCTTTCGCTCGACGATCGCGGGCCTGCTCGCGCATGCCCTCTGCGAGGTCGGCGAGGACGACGAAGCCGACCAGTTCAGCCGCGCCTGCGAGGAGGTCGCTGCGGACGAGGACGTCTTCTCGCAGGTGCTCTGGCGGAGCGCGCGCGCGAAGGTGCTCGCGCGACGCGGAGAGGCCGGCGAGGCCGGGGCGGCGGCTCGCGAGGCGGTGGCGATCGCGGAGCGAACCGACCTGCTCAACACCCAGGCCGACGCGCTGCTCGGCCTCGCGGAGGTGCTCGCCCTCGCCGGCCGCGACGACGAGGCCGGGGCTGCGGCGCGCGCCGCCGCCGAGCGGTACGAGCGGAAGGGGAACCTCGTCTCGCTCGCGCGCGTGCAACGGCTGTTCGCTTGACAGCGCCGCGACCGGCCTTGATATTCCGGCCCGTCGACCGGAAGGGAGCCCGATGCAGGAGTCCAAAGGCGAGGGCCACAGCCGCCGCCACATCCCGGATCACGTCGCGCAGTACTTCGCGCACCGCGCGCTCGACGAACTGCCGGAGCGCGCGTACGAGGTGATCGTCAACCTCACGCCCGAGGAGATCGCGGTGCTCGAGAAGGTCGGCGCCGCCCTCGGCGAGTGCGAAGAGCAGTTCAAGACGTTCGCGCTCCACTGACGCCCAGCGTCCGGTTCCGCACCAAGCTCGAGCTCGTC
>DASSMZ010000161.1:0-3072 GCA_035688325.1 Gaiellaceae bacterium | reverse complement strand
ACGAGCGGCGCGGGCTGATCGCCGCGAGCCGCACCGACGGCAACCAGCGCCGCTACGAGCGGGCCGTGCTGCGGCGGATCGCGTTCATCCAGGCGGGCCGCGCCGCCGGGATCACGCTGACCGAGATCGGCGCCGCGCTCGAGGGCCTTCCGACCCACCGCACGCCGAGCCGCCGCGACTGGGAACGGCTCTCGAAGCGCTGGCGCGACGACCTCGACGCCCGCATCGAGACGCTGCAGGCGTTGCGGAACCGGCTGACGACGTGCATCGGCTGCGGCTGCCTCTCGATCGACCGCTGCGACCTGCTGAACCCCGACGACGAGGCGTCCGCCAAGGGGTCAGGCGCGCACTACCTGACGACCGACAGCGTCCGCGCCTGACTTCGGCGCGCGAGCGTCATACGCTTCGGCCATGCTCACGTGCCCGAGTTGCGGCCGCGAGAACCCGGACGGGTCACGGTTCTGCAACGCGTGCGGCGCGGCACTCGCGGCCGCTGCACCGGCGGCCGGCGAGGAGCGCAAGACCGTGACGATCGTGTTCGTCGACCTCGTCGGGTTCACCGCGCAGGCGGAGCGGCTCGACCCCGAAGACGTCCAGCAGGTGCTCTCGCCGTACCACGCGCGCGTCCGCGCCGAGCTCGAGCGGCACGGCGGCACCGTCGAGAAGTTCATCGGCGACGCGGTGATGGCGGTCTTCGGCGCCCCCGCCGCGCACGAGGACGACCCGGAGCGTGCCGTGCGCGCCGCGCTCGCGATCCGCGACTGGGCGCAGGAGCAGCCGGCGCTGCAGGTCCGGATCGCCGTCAACACCGGCGAGGCGCTGGTGCGCGTCGGCGCGCGTCCGGCCGAGGGCGAGGGCATGGTCGCGGGCGATGTCGTCAACACCGCCGCGCGGATGCAGGCGGCCGCGCCGGTGAACGGGATCCTGGTCGGCGAGTCGACCCACCGCGCCACACAGGAGGCGATCGAGCTGCGCGAGGCCGAGCCGGTGCACGGCAAGGGCAAGGCGGAACCGATCCGGGTCTGGGAGGCGCTCGACGCGGTCGGCCGCTTCGGCGTCGACCTCGCGCGCCGGCCGAAGTCGCCGCTCGTCGGCCGCGAGCGCGAGCTCGAGCTGTTGCGCTCACTCTTGGGCCGCGTCCAGCAGGAGCGCTCCGCGCAGCTCGTCACGCTCGTCGGCGTCCCCGGCATCGGCAAGTCGCGCCTCGTCGGCGAGCTCTTCCGGCACGCGGAGGGCGAGGAGGAGCTGATCCGCTGGCGCCAGGGCCGCTGCATCCCCTACGGCGAGAGCATCACGTTCTGGGCGCTCGGCGAGATCGTCAAGGCCGAAGCCGGGATCCTGGAGACGGATCCGCCCGAGGAGGCGCAGCGGAAGCTTGCGCGGGCGGTCGAGCGGCTCGTGCAGGACGACGGCGAAGCGCGCTGGGTCGAGGGCGAGCTGCGCGCGCTCGTCGGCCTCGTGGGCGACGGCAGGCACAGCGCGGCCGAGTCCGCCACGGCCGCGTGGCGCCGGTTCCTCGACGCGGCCGCCGAGGACGGGCCGACCGTGCTCGTCTTCGAGGACCTGCACTGGGCCGACGACGGGCTGCTCGACTTCCTGACCGACCTGGTCGACTGGCTGCGAGCCGCCCCGCTGCTGGTGGTGGCGACGGCGCGCCCCGAGCTGCTCGAGCGGCGCCGGAGCTGGGGCGGCGGCCAGCCGAACGCGACCACGATCTCGCTGCAGCCGCTGAACGTCGTGGAGACGACGCAGCTGATCTCGAGCCTGCTCGACCAGCCGCTGCAGCTCGCCGACGACCGGCAGGCCCTGCTCGAGCGCGCTGGCGGGAACCCGCTGTTCGCGGAGCAGTACGTGCGCATGCTCGGCGAGCGCGGGACGACCGTCGAGCTGCCCGAGTCGGTGCAGGGCGTGATCGCGGCGCGGCTCGACGGGCTTCCGCGGCCGGAGAAGGAGCTGCTGCAGGACGCCGCCGTCCACGGCAAGGTCTTCTGGCGCGGGGCCGTGACCGCCGGCGACGGGGCCGGCCCGGCCGAGGCCGACGAGCTGCTGCGCGCGCTCGAGCGGAAGGACTTCGTCGTGCGGGAGCGGCGCTCCGCCGTCGCCGGCGACACCCAGTACGCGTTCCGGCACGTGCTCCTCCGCGACGTCGCGTACGGGCAGATCCCGCGGCGTGCCCGCGCCGACAAGCACCGCCGCGCGGCCTCATGGATCGAGGGCCTCGGCCGCCCCGAGGACCACGCCGAGCTGCTCGCGTACCACTACAAGGAGGCGCTGGCCCTCGACCGCGCGGCAGGCGTCGAGGACGACCCGCAGCTCGTCGAGCGTGCCCGTGAGGCGCTGCTCGCGGCCGGCGACCGTGCCCTCTCGCTCTCGGCCTACGACGCCTCCGCCGCGTTCTTCGCGGAGGCGCTCGGGCTGCTTCCGCCGGGCGACCCCGGGCGGCCAGCCTTGCTCGTGCGCCGGGCCCGCGCGCTGATGCCGGTCGGCGGCCCAGGGCTCGAGCTGCTCGGGGAGGCGATCCGCGAGCTCGAGGCGGCCGGCGACGTCGAGGGCACGGCCGAGGCGTACGCGCTCGCCGCCCGCTTCGCGTGGTTCGGCGGCGACCGCGTCGTGACCGACCGGTACATCGCCCGGGCGCTGGAGCTGCTCGAGGACCGCCCGCCGTCGCGCGCGAAGGCCGAGGCGCTCTCGCACCAGAGCGGCTTCCACATGCTGGCGGGCCGCTTCGAGGAGTCGATCCGGGTCGGCGAGCAGGCGCTGGCGCTCGCCGAGCAGTTCGAGCTGGACGACCAGCGGGCGCGCCTGCGCATCGTCGTCGGCACCTCCCGCTGCTGCCTCGGCGACGTCGGCGGGCTGGACGAGATCAGGGACGGGATCGCGATCGCGCAGGCGGCCACGAACGTGGACATGATGATCACCGGCCACGCCAATCTCGGCTCGGAGCTGCACTTCCTGGGCCGGCTCGACGAGGCGCGCGAGGCGTGGCGCGGCGAGCTCGAGCTGTCTGAGCGCTACGAGGCGCGGCGCACCCTCCGCGGCGCTCGCGCCGGCGCGGCCGGCTGGGCGCTCGTC
>DASSMZ010000159.1:0-8067 GCA_035688325.1 Gaiellaceae bacterium | reverse complement strand
GGCGAAGACCGACCCGATCAGCCCCTGGTAGCGGCCGCGGTCGCGCGGGGGCACGATCATCCCGACCATCGCGAGCGTGAGCGGGAAGAGCCCGCCCGCGCCGACGCCCTGGACGGCGCGGAAGACCACGAGCTGCACCATGTTCTGGGCCAGGCCGCAGAGGGCCGAGCCGGCGAGGAAGATGACGATCGCGACGATGAAGAGCGGCTTGCGGCCGTGGGCGTCGCCGAGCTTGCCGTAGAGCGGGACGGTGACGGTCGAGCCGAGCATGTACGCGGTGAAGACCCAGGAGTACTGGCTGATCCCGCCGAGCTCCGACACCACCCGCGGCAGTGCGGTGGCGACGATCGTCTGGTCGAGCGCCGCCAGCAGGAGCGTGGTCATCAGCCCGGCATAGATCGCGAGCACGCGGCCGATCGAGTAGTGGTAGCCCGGCGGCGTCCGCGCCAGCCGCTCGCGCAGCGTCACGTCGCCACCGCCCTCGCCTCGACTCGTACCGGCCTGCGCGCGAGCAGGACGCCGCCCGCGATCGCGAGCCCGCCGGCGACCTGGACTCCGGTGAGCGGCTCGGACAGGATCAGCAGCGAGAAGACGGCGGCCAGGAACGGCTGCAAGTTGGCGAAGACCGACGCGCGTGACGGGCCGACGCGGCTGATGCCGCCGAACCAGAGCAGGTTCGCGACCACGAGCGGTCCGACGATCGCGAACGCGTAGAGCAGCCAGATCGTCGCGCCGAGGCGGTAGTCCTGGCTCGCCAGCTGCGGCAGCCCGACGATGGTGAGCGGCACGACGCCGATCGTGAACGCGACGGCGCTGACGCGGAGCGGCGAGTACCGCCCGAGGAGGGGCGAGACGGCGACCGTGTACCAGGCCCAGGTCGCGGAGGCGGCGAGGCCGAGCAGGTCGCCCCAGAGCTGCCCCGAGACGCCCCCGCCGGAGCCGAGCGCGACCAGGGCCGCGCCGCCGAACGCGAGCGCGGCCGCGAGCCAGAAGCGCGAGCCGAGCCGCTCGATCCCGAGCAGGCTCGCGAAGATCCCGGTCAGCACCGGGAGCGTCCCGAACAGCAGCGCGACGGTCGTCGCCGTCGTCAGCTTGATCGCGTAGACGAAGGCGAGCTGGTTGAGGAAGATCCCGACGAGCGCGGCGCCGGCGAGGGTCACAAGGTGCCGGCGGGCGAGCGAGAGCGACCGCTCGCGCGCGTAGGCGGCACCGCTGAAGATCGCGGCGGCCCCGCCGAAGCGCACGACGCCGTACGCGATCGGCTGGAAGCCGTGCGAGATGACGTACTTCGTGACGGTGAAGTTGAGCGCCCAGAGGGTGACGGTCGCCAGCAGCATCAGATCGGCGACCTCGGGACGGCGCATATCCCACGAACCTACCCGGACGGGCGCACGGGCAAGGCCCGCACGCGCTCCGTGCCAGTAGGCTTGCGCGCATGCCTGAGCCGACGCGCGAGCAGATCGACGCCCTCCTCGGGCCGGCCACGCCGCACTTCGCGTACCAGCTGCGCGCGCGGGTGCACGAGCTCGTGCTCGACCTGCCGGGAGACCACGAGCTGCGCCGCTACGCCGAGGAGAAGATGGAGCTGCTCGACCGGCTCGGCCACGCCTCGACGAAGGCGCACGAGGGCCCGCGCGTGCGACGCGACGTGCCGGGCTGGCGGGAGATGCCGAGCTCGGCGCCCGCCGACGAGCCGCTCCCGCGACGTTCATGAGCTTCGAGGGCGCCTCCGTCCTCGTGACGGGTGGCTCGCGCGGGATCGGCAGGGCGATCGCGCTCGGGTTCGCCGAGCAGGGCGCGGCGCGCGTGGCGATCGGCTACCTGCGCAACGACCGCGCGGCCGAGGAGACGGCCGCGGAGCTGCGGGCGGCCGGCGCCGAGCCGCTGCTCTTGCGCGGCAACGTCGCCTCGGAGCGAGTGGCCGCGGAGGCCGCAGAGCTCGGTCCGTTCGACGTGCTCGTGCACAACGCCGCCACCGGGGTGATCCGCCCCGCGCTCGAGACCGAGGACAAGCACTGGGACTGGACGATCGCGGCGAACGCCCGGGCGCTCCTGACGCTCACGCGCGCGTGTGCGCCGCAGATGTCGGACGGCTCGGCGATCGTCGGCGTCTCGAGCCTCGGGTCGATCCGCGTGCTCGACAACTACACGCTCGTCGGCGTGTCGAAGGCCGCGCTCGAGGCGCTCGTGCGCTACCTGGCGGTCGAGCTCGCGCCGCGCATCCGCGTGAACGCGGTTTCGGCGGGCGTGGTCGAGACCGGCGCGCTCGAGCACTTCCCGAACCGCGAGGAGATGATCGCCTCCGGACGGGCGCGCACGCCGGTGGGCCGACTGGTCGAGCCGAACGACGTGGCCGACGCGGTCTGCTTCCTCTGCTCGCCCGCGGCGGCGATGGTCTGCGGCCATACCCTGGTCGTCGACGGCGGCTTCTCGCTGCTCGCCTGAAGGCGATGGAACCCACGGACACCAATCTCCGAGCCTGGGAAGAGGCGCACAAGCGCATCCGGCGCTCGTCGACGCGCGGGTCGCGCACGCTGCCGAAGCCGGTGCGGGAGCGGCTGCCCGACATCGGCGGGCGGCACGTGCTGCACCTGGCCTGTGGCGCCGGACGCGAGACCGCGGCGCTGATGAGCCTCGGTGCGCTGGTGACGGGCGTGGACGCGGACGAGAAGACCGTGGTGGCCGCCCGCAAGCGGTTGCCGGACGCGGCGCTCGTGACGGCGTCGCCCGAGGCGCTGCCGGTGGAGCTGCGGCGCGGCCGCTTCGACGTCGTCTACTCGTCGTGGGGCGCGCTCGCCGAGGTCGCCGACCTCGACGGCTGGGCGGCCGGGATCGCGGCGGCGCTGAAGCGCGGCGGAATCCTGTTCCTGTACGACGAGCACCCGGTCGCCGCGTGCCTCGACCAGATGCTCCACTGGCACGAGAGCTACTTCGACGGCTGGCCGCTCGGGCGCCTGATCCACGCCCTCGGCGGCGCCGGCCTCGCGCTCGAGCGCCTGGAGGAGCTGCCCGACCCGAACCGCTGGGGCCGGCGCGAGGTGCGTGTTCCCGGCGACCTGGTCGTCGTCGCGCGGAAACCCTGAAGCCCGCTAGGGCGAGCCGTTGCGGCCCGGGATCAGGCGGCCGACGGTGTCCGCGGCGATGTAGCCGGCGATCTTCGGGTTCTCCTGCAGCCGCCGCAACGAGTACGCGTACCAGTGGCGGCCGAACGGTGTGTAGATCCGCACCCGGTGGCCGCCGCGCACGAGCTCGTCTCCCAGCGTCGGCCGCACGCCGAGCAGCAGCTGGAACTCGTAGTCCTCGTGGCCGAGGCCCCGCGACGAGGTGAGCCGCTGCCCCTGCTCGACGAGCCACTCGTCGTGCGTCGCGATCCCGACGTAGCTGCCGGCGTCGAGCAGCGCCTCGAGCGCCTGCACGAAGCTGGCGCGGATCGAATCGAAGTCGCGGTAAGCAAGCTCGGGCGGCTCGAGGTAGATGCCCTTGCAGAGGCGCACGTTCGGCCGCAGCTCGGCGAGCTCCCGGATGTCCGCGAGCGTGCGCTTCAACCGCGCCTGGAAGACGACGCCGACGTTGTCCTGCCCGGACGCCCGCAGCTCCCGGTACGCACGGAGCGTCTCGTCGGTCGTCGAGGAGTCCTCCATGTCGATCCGGACGAAGTTGCCGCGCGACGCCGCATGCGCGACCACCTCCGCCAGGTTGTCGCGGAAGAGGTCGTAGCCGAGCTTCAGCCCGAGCGCCGTCGGCTTGACGCTGACGTTCGAGTCGAGCTTCCCGCGCTCGATCGCCTCGAACGCCTCACGGTAGGCGGCCGCGATCGCGCGCGCCTCGTCCGGCTCGGTGATCTCCTCGCCGAGGACGTCGATCGTCGCCAGCTTCTGCTGGTCGTTCAGCTCGCGCACGACGCGGAGCGCGTCGTCGAGCTCCTCGCCGGCGATGTACCGCGACGAGATCCGGCGCACGACCGGCTTCGGCACCGCCGGCAGCAGCCGGACGATGGCGGAGTCCACGAGGCTCACAGTCGCCCGATTCTAGGACGCAGGCTCGACGGCGAGCGCGTGATCGCCCGCGTGCTGATCCCGCACGTCCGCCGCGCGGCGGGAGCTAGGCCTTCGGCGCCTCGCGGCGCTCGAACTCGCGCATCAGGCGCCGCAGCAGCGTGTTCAGCTGCTTCTTCTCGGCGCTGGTCAGCGCCGCGGCGATCAGCGCCTCGTTCTGCGCGCCGGCGCGCAGCGAGTCCTCCCAGACCTTGTGGCCCGCGTCTGTCAGCTCGACGAGCACACCGCGCCGGTCGGTCGGGTCGGGCACGCGCCTGACGAAGCCCGCCTCCTCGAGCCGGTCGACCCGGTTCGTCATCGCCCCGCTCGACAGCTCGGCCCATGCCGCGAGCTGGCCGATCGAGCGGCGATGTGGTGGCTCGGCCTGACGGAGCTGGTTCAGCGCCTTCCACTCGCCGGAGTTGAGCTCGAACTCCGCCAGCGTCTCGTCGAGCATCCGGTGGAACCGGCGCCGGAGGCCGTTGATGCGATCGACGATCCCCTCGACCTCGAGGTCGACTCCGGCCGGGAGGTCGACTTCCCCGAGCCAGCGGTCGATGTGGTCTTGCTCCTCCGTCACGTACGCATTCTCGGGCACATTTCCCTTGACGTCAAGATACTTGACCTGTACTCTCTTCTTTCGACGTAAAGATACTCGATCGCGAGAGAGGAGCGCGAGCCCATGTACGACTACGAGTTCCGAGCAAAGTTCGCCCAGGATCGCGTGGCTCGCCTGAGCCGCGACTGGCCCACGGTCGCGCCGCGCCGACGCGTTCGCCTGGCGCTCGGCCGCTGGCTGATCGGGGCCGGTCGCCGGCTCGCGTCGGAGGCGCCTGCGTCAGCTCTCGCGCATGAAGCCCTGCCGCGCTGCTGAGACCAGCGCGACGGCTTCAGGGAAGAGCACGCGCATCGCGTCGCGCAGGGCCACGGCCTGCTCGTCCGCACCGCCGGTCGCGTTCACCTGCTGCATCGCTGCGGCGGTGAGCTCGACCGCGGTGTTGAGGGTCAGCGTCGCGAACTGCTCGCGCTGCGCCTCCTGGACGGACTCGGCCTGCTGCTCGGCGAACTCGCGCAGGCTGCGCATCAAGTCTTCGGGATCGCCGCCGAAGGGGAAGCCTTCCATGGCGCCAGATTAGCTCAGCTCGAGCTTGTAGCCGCCCTCGACGTCGGCGACCAGCTCGGCGACCGCCTCGGTCGCGGCGCCCACGGCGGTCGCGACCTCCGCACCTCCCGCCGCGCCCAGCTCGTCGAGGAGCGCAAGCGTCGCGACGCGAGCCTCGGCCGGCTCGACCCCGGCCGCCTCCTCCGCAAGCTCGCAGAGCGCAGCGATCGACACCGCGTCGCGCACGACCTGACGATCCCGGACAGGCACGGCGGTCGCATCCAGGACGAGCCAGCCCGACTGCTCGCCGGCGCGGTAGGCGCAGACGTAGACGCGGATCCCGCTCGCAGGCTGGGCCGGAACGATGCCGGCCACGTCCTCGCCGTCGGCCGCGAAACGCGCCGCCGCCTCGGCGATCCGCCGCAGATCGTCTTCGAGCGCCATCGAACGAGCTTAGACGGCCGCACAGGCAAAGCCCGCACGGCCTCTTATGGTCGGCGCCGCCAAGTCGGCGCCTTAGACTCGGGCGGTGAGCGTGTCCCGGACCGAGCTCGCGCGCGGCCTGTTCGCGCCGCTCGGCCCGAGCTACGACCGCTACGCGAATCTGCTGTCGTTCGGCCAGGATCCGCGCTGGCGGCGGTTCCTCGTCTCACGGCTGCCTGTCGGCGCGGACGACACCGTGCTCGACGTCGCCTGCGGCACCGGCGCCGTCGCGCTCGAGCTCGTGCGGCAGAAGGGCTGCGCAGTGGTCGGCGTCGACCAGAGCCCGGAGATGCTCGCCGAGGCTCGCCGGCGCCTGCTGGTCGCGGCCGAGACCAAGCGCGTCCGGCTCGTCGAGGCGACCGCCGCCGAGCTCCCGTTCGAGGACGGAACCTTCGACGGGCTGACGGCGGCGTACCTGCTCCGCTACCTCGACGACCTGCCGGCCGGCCTGGCCGAGCTCGCGCGCGTGCTGCACGCCGGAGCGACTGCCGCGCTGCTCGACTTCGGCGTCCCGCCCGGCCCGCTCCCGCGCGCCGCGTGGAACCGCTGGGTCGACGCCGGCCTGCCCATGCTCGGCCGCGCGATCTCGCCGGGATGGCACGAGGTCGGTCGTTTCCTCGGCGGCAGCATCCGCGAGTTCGACGCACGCTGGCCCGTGCCGCGCCTGCTCGCCGCCTTCCGCGAGGCCGGCTTCGAGGATGTGCGCGCGCGGCGGCTCAGCCTCGGCGGCTGCACCGTGCTCTGGGGCCGGCGGACGTGAGCGAGGCCCAGGCGCGGCCCGCGTTCTACGCCCTCGCGCCGGGCGGGTGGCGCGACTACGTCACGCTCCTGCACCCGCCGTACACCGCGTGGCACCTGAGCTACGTCGCGATCGGCGCCTGCCTCGCGCCGCACCTCTACACCGGCCGGCTCGCCGCGGCCGCAGCGGCGTTCTTCCTCGCGATGGGCATCTCCGCCCACGCCCTGGACGAGCTGAACGGCCGGCCGCTCGCGACGCGCATCCCCGAGCGCGTGCTGGTCGCGCTGACGATCGTCCCGCTCGCCGGCGCGGTCGCGATCGGCATCGCCGGCGCGATCGAGTTCGACCTCTGGTTGCTCGCCTTCGTCGCGGTCGGGCTCGCGCTCGTCCCGGTCTACAACCTCGAGCTCTTCGGCGGCGCGATCCACAACGCCTGGGGCTTCGCGCTCGCCTGGGGTGCGTTCCCGCTGCTGACCGGCTACTTCGCGTGCGCCGGCACGATTACGTGGGTTGCGCTGCTCGCGGCGGCCTACGCGGCCCTGACGAGCTACGTCCAGCGCGTGCTCTCGACGCCGGTACGCCACCTGCGCCGGCGAGTCGCTTCCGTCGACGGCACGCTCGAGCTGCGCAACGGCGGGAGCGAGGCGGTGACCCGCGAGACGATCGCCGCCGCGCCCGAGCGTTCGCTCCAGGTGCTAGCGGCGGCGCACGTCGCCCTCGCGGCGTCGCTGCTGGTGCTGAGGCTGACGTAGCATGCGCGCCGTGCGCGCGGAGGTCCTCGAGCTCGTCTTCGCGGCTGCGGTCGTCGTCGTGTTCGCGTCCGTCGCGGCGGCCGTCGCCCACCGCATCTCGCGGCGCGCGCTGCTGGCGATCGGCGGCGCGATCGCGCTCGCGGCGCTCGCCGGTTGGGTCTTGTTCGCGCTCGACCCGTCACGCGAGCTCGCGGTCGCAGCGGGCGGCCTCACCGTCTGCGCGGCGCTCGAGGCGGCGACGCTCGGGCTCCAGCGCCTGCTCGAGCGGGCGCGACGACTCGACGAGGAGCTGCAAGAGGCGGAAGCGCGCTTCGACGCCGTCGTCTCGGCGGAAGCCCGGGCGCGCGCGGCGGAGCTCGAGCGCACGCTGGCCCGCGCGCGCGCCGACTCGCTCTCGAAGCTCGTCGCCGAGGAGCGCAAGATCGGCGAGGAGCGCCGGCTCGCGCTGTCCGAGCGGGAGCGCAGGGCGAGCGCGGAGCTGAGCGAGGCGCTCGGGCAGGTCGAGCAGCGCGTCGCGCACCGGCTGGCGGAGCTGAGCACCGACCTGGAGCGCACGGAGCAGGCGCTCTCGACGCAGCTGAAGGCCCTCGGCGAGCGGCAGAAGCAGCTGATGAGCCAGGCCGAGGCGCGGCTCGTGCTAGAGACCGAGCGGCTCGACGCGGCCAGCGAGGCGCAGCGCGAGCGGCTGTCGGCACTCGAGGCGCAGTTCTCGCGTACGGCCGGCGAGATCGCGCAGACGGGGCAGGAGGAGCTCGAGTCGCACGAGCGCGACCGGCGGCGAGCCTTGCACGAGGTGGCCGAGCGACTGCGGCAGCGCGAGCGGGAGCTACGCGAGCGGATCGCGGCCGAGGAGGCCGAGGCGATCCAGCGCATCCAGGCCGGCTTCGCCGACATCGAGCGCCGGCAGCTTGACCAGCTCAAGCGCGTGGTCGAGCGCACTGCCGCGAGCTTCTCGGA
>DASSMZ010000143.1:0-10067 GCA_035688325.1 Gaiellaceae bacterium | reverse complement strand
CTGCTCGCCCACGACCGCTTCCTGCCGGGCCAGTTCGTCAACCTCGGCGACCGGCTCGCATACTCGAACGGGATCCTGGTCCTCGCCGGGCTCGCGACCGGGCTGCTGGTCGCCTTCCGCGCGAACGTCAACTCGCTGATCCACCTCTACGTGATCGGCGTCTTCACCGCCTTCACGCTCGCGCAGGCGGGGATGGTGCGGCACTGGCACAAGACGCGGGAGCCGGGCTGGCACTGGCGCGCGGCGCTGAACGCGCTCGGCTCCGCCACGACTGCGCTCGTAACGGTGATCGTGATCTCGACCAAGTTCCTCGAGGGCGCGTGGATGGTGATCATCGCGATCCCGCTGTTGATCCTGGCCTTCTACGGGGTGCGGCGGCACTACCGCTCGGTCGGGCGCCGACTGCGGGCCAAGGCGCGCGCGGTGATCGCCAGCCGCGAGGTGCAGAACGACGTGATTCTCTACGTCGAGCGGCTGGACGCGGCGACGCGCGAGGCGCTCTGGTACGCGCAGACGATCTCGAAGCGGTCGCTGCGGGCGATCCACGTCCCCTTCCCCGGCAGCGACCCGGGCATCGGGCCGCGCTTCTTCCACTGGACCGACGGCGAGCCGCGGCTCGAGATCCTGCCCGCCGACGGCGACCCGCTCAACCCGGTGCTCGAGGAGGTCTGGGCGATCCCGCAGGGCGAGAGCCGCTTCGTCACGGTCATCGTCCCGGAGCTCTTCCGCAAGCGCTCGCTCGCCGCCGCGGTGCTGCACCGCTCCACGTTCTCGCTCAAGCTCGGCCTGCTGCGCGAGCCTGGGGTCGCCGTGACGGACGTGCCGAAGCTCGGCGGCGACGACGCGCTGCCCGAGCGCGCGCAGGTGATCGTGCCGGTGTCCGCGGTGCACGCGGCGTCGCTGCGGGCGCTGCAGTACGCGCGCTCGCTCGGCATCCGCGAGACGACCGCCGTCTACTTCGCCGACCACGAGGAGGAGGCAGCGGCGATGCGCGAGGACTGGCGCCGCTTCCCAACCGGCGTGCCGCTGGAGGTGGTCGACGATCCGTACCGCGACGTCGGGCAGCCGCTGCTCGAGTACCTGCGGCGGGTGACCGCCGACCCCGAGGCGGTGGCGGTGGTGGTCATGCCGGAGGTGATCGTGCGCGGCACCGACCGCCTGCTGCACAACCAGCGGGCGCTCTACCTGAAGCGGCTCCTGCTCTTCGAGCCGCAGGTGATCCTCACCTCGGTGCCCTTCCAGCTCACCTGAGGCGTCGCTTGCGACGCCGAGCCGAGGAGGCCGCGCCGGCTTTGCCGGTGTGGCCGTTCAGATCGTCAGCACGATCTTGCCGAGCTGCTCGCCGGCCTCCATGCGCTCGTGCGCGAGGCGGGCGTCCTCGAGCGGGAAGACCGAGTCGACGACCGGCTTCGCACGCCCGCTCTTGACGAGCTCGTAGGCGGCCTCGAAGTCCTCGCGCATGCCCATCGTCGAGCCGTAGACCGTCAGCTGCTTCCACCAGATCCGGTGGAGCGCCGCCGGCGGATTCGGGCCGGAGGTCGCGCCGCAGACGGCGATCCGGCCGCCGGCGCGCGCGGCCTGGAGCGAGCTCTGCCACGTCGCCTCGCCGACGTGCTCGAGCACGACCTCGACGCCCTTGCCGGCGGTCGCCTCCGCGACCGCCTCGCGCACGTCGCCGGTCGCGTGGTTCACGGCCGCGTCGGCGCCGAGCTCGCGCGCCCGCTCGAGCTTCTCGTCGCTCGACGAGGTGACGAGCGCCCTCGCGCCGAGTGCCTTCGCGATCGCGAGGCCGGCGGAGGCGACGCCGCTGCCGATGCCCCAGAGCAGCACCCACTCGCCCTCGCGGAGCTGCGCCTTCGTCACCAGCAGCCGGTAGGCGGTCTCGAACACGAGCGGAAACGCCGCCGCCTCCTCGAACGAGAGCTCGTCGGGCAGCGGGTAGACGTTCGTCTCCGGCACGGCGACGAGCTCGGCGTGGGTTCCGTCCATGTGCTCGCCGATCACCGTGATCTTCTCGCCGTGCTCGATACCGGGGTTGATCACCACGCGCTCGCCCGTGTCCTCGCGGATGCCCGCTCCGTCGGCGCCGAGGATCCGCGGCTTGGGCACCGAGGGGAGCCCTTTGCGGATCCAGAGGTCGAGATGGTTGAGGGAGGCGGCACGAAGGCGGACGAGCACCTCGCCGGGCTCGGGCTCCGGGTCGGGCGCGTCCTCGTAGCGCAGCACCTCCGGCCCGCCGTCATCGTGGATGCGAATTGCCTTCATCGGGGCACAATCTCCCACATGGACGCAGCTGTGCTGACGGCGCTCGGGGAGGAGGTCGGCCTCGACGTGGTCGGGGCGGCGCCGGTCGCGCCCTACGAGCGGACGGAGCGGCACATCCGCGAGCGCCGGGAACGCGGGCTGTTCGCGGACATGCGCTTCACGATGGCGCGGCCGGAGGAGTCGTGCCATCCGGAGATGCTGCTCGAAGGCGCGCGCACGGTGATCTCGGCCGCGCTCTGCTACTGGGCCGACGGCGAGGAGCCGCCGCCGGGGCACGGGCGGCTACCGCGCTACACCTGGTGGGACGCGTACGCCGCGCTGCGCGAGCGCCTGGACGAGCTGGGGCGGCGCCTTGCTTCCGACTACCGCGTGCTGGTCGACGCGAACCAGCACGTCGACCGCGAGGCCGCGGCGCGTGCAGGCGTCGGCTTCTACGGCAAGAACACGATGCTGATCACGCGGCGCTTCGGCTCCTGGGTCGTGCTCGGGACGCTCGTCACGGCCGCGGAGATCGAGGCGACGCCTCCGCTCGACGCCGGCTGCGGCTCGTGCACGCTCTGCATCGACGCCTGCCCGACCGACGCGCTCGCCGAGCCGGGCGTGCTCGACGCGACGCGCTGTCTCTCGTACTGGACGCAGTCGTCGTCGCCTGCGCCGGCGGACGTGCGCGAGGCGCTCGGCGACCGCGTCTACGGCTGCGACATCTGCCAGGACGTCTGTCCCTGGAACCGCGGGATCGAGAAGCGGCGTGCAGGAGACCCGCCGCCGCCGGGATCCGAGCCGCACGTCTCGCTCGTCGACTGGCTGACGGCCGACGACGACGAGCTGGCGGCCCGGTACGACCGGCTCTTCGTGCCGCGCAACGACCCGCGCTACCTGCGCCGCAACGCGCTCGTCGCGGTCGGCAACTCCCGTGATCCTGGAGCGCGCCGCGCCGCGCGTCCGTATGCCGACAGCGAGGACCCGCTCTTGCGCGAGCACGCCGAGTGGGCGCTGCGGAGACGGACGTGAGGCTCGACCTGCAGCGCCAGGGGGAGCTCGAGCGGTGGATCGCCTGGGTCCGGCTCGGCGCCGTCGTCTTCGCGATCTTCCAGGTCGCGATCGGCAACGAGTACCCCTCGGGCTACGAGGCGTGGGCCTGGGCGGCGACCGCGTTCCTCGCCGCCGGCAGCGTCGTGCTGTTCCTGCTCTCGCGCCGGACGTGGGAGCGGCAGGGCCAGCAGGCGCTCGGCCTGGCAGCTGTGGCATTCGACTTCGCCGCCGTCTCCGCATTCGTGCTGATCTACAGCTTCGAGCGCGCCGGTCCCGTCCGCCAGCTGCTGTTCCTGCCGCTGATCGAGGGCGCCGTCCGCTACGGCATCCCTGGCGCCTTCGTCCTCACCGCGGCCAGCGCGCCCGTGATCGCGGTCGCGGAGTCGCTCCGCGAGCACCGCTTCTCGATCCACGGGTACCGGCTCGACTACGTCACGCTCCAGCTCGGGATCGAGCTGCTGATGGGCCTGATCGTCGCGTGGCTGCTGCTGCGGCTCGAGCGCCAGACGGACGTCGCGGAGTCGCGCGCCGCCGAGGCCGAGCGTCTGCGCGACCAGCTCGGCCGGCGCGCCGACGTGCTCGAGTCGGCCAACCGGTGCGCCCGCGCGCTCAGCTCGTCGCTCGAGCTGGAGCGCGCCTTCGAGGCGTTCATCCGGGAGGTGCGCGGCCTGATGCCGTTCGACCGGATGGCGATCGTGCTCAGCGAGAGCGGCGTCGCGCAGGTGATGGCGGTCGCCGGCGCGGGCTCGGACATGGTGCTACCCGCCGGCTCGGGCCAGCCGATCGGCGGCACCCTGCTCGAGGAGATCCTGCGCACGAACCAGACCGTCTACCGGCGCGACATGTCCGGCGCCGACTACCCCGAGGAGGACGAGTTCCTCGCGCTCGGCCTGCACTGCCGCCTCGCGACGCCGTTGCTGCAGGGCGCCCGCTCGATCGGGATGCTGTCGCTCGTTCGCCGCGACCGCGACTCCTTCTCGGACGAGGAGATCGAGCTCGCAGGCCTGCTCGGCCGCCTGGTCGCGAGCGCGGTGCAGAACATCCGCGCCTACGGGGCCGAGCGGAAGACGGTCGAGGAGCTGCGGCGGCTCTCGGCGCTGCGGGCGGACTTCGTCTCGCTCGTCTCGCACGAGCTGCGCACGCCGATGGCGGCCGTGATCGGCGCGGCGCGGACGCTCCAGCAGCGCTGGCGCGAGCTCTCGCCCGAGCACCGCGACTCGTTCCTCGAGCTGATCGCGGGCGAGACGAGCCGGCTGGCCGACCTGATCGGCGACGTGCTCGACACCTCGCGGATCGAGGCCGGCACGTTCAGCTTCCGCTTCGCGGAGGTCGACCTCGCCCGGCTCGTGACCGACACCGTCGCGACGGCTCAAGTCGGCCAGGACGAGGTGCGGCTGCGCGCGAACGTCCGGGCGCCCCTGCCGGCGAACCGTGGCGACCGCGAGCGCCGGCGCCAGGTGCTGACGAACCTGATCGACAACGCGATCAAGTACTCGCCGGCCGGTGGCGAGGTCGAGGTGCGCGCGTATCCCGAGGACGGCGTCGTCCGCATCGACGTGAGCGACTCCGGGCCGGGCATCGCCAAGGACGACCAGAAGCTGATCTTCGAGAAGTTCGGCCGCGTCACCGGCAGCGGCGCGACGCGGCCCGGCACCGGGCTCGGCCTGTTCATCGCGCGCTCGATCGCCGAGGCGCACGGCGGCGCGCTCGACGTCCAGTCGGTGCCCGACCAGGGCTCGACGTTCACGCTCGAGCTGCCGCTTCAGACCTAGGCGGGAACCGCCATCTTGCGCGGTCTCTCGTCGGCCGCAAGGCTGTGCGCGATGGACGAGGCGGTGATCTCTCGCGACGAAGTCGTGGCGCTACTGTTCAACGTGAGCGACGTCGCGAGGTCGCTCGAGCGCATCGAGGCTTTGATCGGAGGCGACGGTGGGGAAGAAGAGGAAGGTGACGAAGGCTGACCTCGAGGCTCGCGCCGAAATGGTGAGGAACGCGGAGCGAACGCGGCAGCTGGCGCTGAAGGCACAGGCCGAGCTCGACGCGCGGAGGCAGGAAGAGAAGAGCGGCTAGGCGACGCGCACGCGGGAGAGGCCGAGCTCCTGCTGCACGGCCTTCGCGCGTCCCGCGATCTCCCGCCGCAGCTCCGGCGGCTCGAGCACGACCGCCTCGCCGCGGTAGCTGAGGATCTCGCCGACGAGCCACTCCGGGCTCCCGACCGGCCGCTCCGCGACGGCCGACCCGTCCGCCAGCCGGCGCGCACCCTTCTCCAGCTCCCAGCGCGCGATCTCCGGCGAGTACCAGATCCGCGCCGGCCGGGCGTCGCGGAACTCGTGCGGGTCGAAGCCTTCGCGCGGCTCGAAGTGCCCGCGCTGAAGGCGCGCCGAGCGCATCCGGTCGAGCCGGAACGAGCGCTCGCCGTCCCGCGTGCGATCCCACGTGTGCACGTACCAGTACGGGAGCCGTCGTTCCAGGGCGTACGGCTCGACGAGGTGCGTCGAGACCTCCTCCTCGCCTTCCTTCAGGTAGTCGATCTCCACGAGCCGCCGCTCGCGCAGGCCGCGGCTGAGCGTTCCGACGAGATCCTCCTCGGCTCGCCGCACCTGCGGCTCCGGCGTCTGCTGCAGCTCGAACTCGCCGAACGTCTCCTCGAGCTTCGCGCGGACGCGGTCGAGCGGGGTGCGCGAGTCCGCCGCGATCATCGGGCCGACGAACTCGAGCGCCAGCCGGATCGCCCGCGCCTCGAGCGGCGTGAGCCGCGGCGGCGCGCGGAAGGTGTCGCCCCACAGCTCCTTGTCGACGCGGATCGTGTCGCCGTCGAGCTCGGCGTAGACGGCGTAGCAGCCGCCGCCGAAGTTGACGAGGTTCAGTAGCGAGAGGTGCTCCTCGAGCCGCTCGAACGGGATGCGGAAGCGGTCGACGAGCTCCTGCGCCGGGAACTCCGCCTCGGAGTCCTCGCCGCAGCGGTCGAGCAGGTACGCGAGCAGCGCCTGCAGGACGCCGAAGCGCTCGGGCTCGACCGGCGCCGCCGGACGCTCGGCCGCCTCCTCGACGCGGCCGTCGCTCTCGGCGGCGAGCTCGACCGGCGGGCTCTCGTGGCGCTCGCGCACGAGCCTCAGCGCCCGCGCGACCTCGCGGCGAAGCTCGTCCGGCGCCTGCGGGACGGCGCGGCCGTCCTGTCGCAGCACCCACGAGGCGAGCAGCGGCAGGCTCGAGTACTCGGTGACGAAGACGCCGCCCTCGACCTTGGTGCCGAACGTCCGCTCGACCCACCAGGCAGTGTCGCCGGTGACCTCGATGCGCGCTTCCCCGGCCGCGTCGCCGATCTGCCACGGCGGCCGGCCGCGGTAGCGGTCGACGTCGAACTCGGCCGGCAGCCGGAAGTCGCGCTCGCGCCTCGTCGCGAAGCGGATCTCGCCGCGGATGCGCGAGACGCGGAACGTCCGCTCGGCCTCCGCGTCGAGGTCGAGCCCGACGACGTACCACGCGCCGGCGTCGGCGAACAGCGCGTACGGGTTGACCGTCCGCTCGCGCTCCTCGTCGCGCGAGATCGACCAGTACGGGAACTTGACCGTCCGCTGCTTCGAGATCGCCGCCTCGAGCTTGCCGAGCCGTCCCTGCAGCTCGACCGAGTACTCGGGATCGAGCACCTCGACGCGCATCGCCGTGTCCGTCGGCGCCTCGGCGAACCCGGGCCGCCCGAGCGCGAGGTTCTGCAGCGCGAGGCGCAGCGGCTCGGCGTAGGCGAACTTGCCCTCGAGCAGGTACAGGCAGGTCTGCAGCGCCGCGAGCTCGTCGTCGGTCAGCTCGAGCGGCGGCAGGAAGTAGCGCTCCGAGCGCATCGTGTAGAGCTCCTCGCCCGTGTACTCGTCGCGCTGGGAGTGGAGCGGGACCCCGAGGGCGATCAGCTCGGCGCGGTCGGAGTAGAAGCGCCGGGCGAAGGCCTCGTCCGACATCTCCTGGTAGCCCTCGACCTGGCCCTTGATGTCGCGTGCCGTCACCGCCCGCCGCTCCGCCATCAGGAAGGCGACGAGCGAGAGCTGACGGATCAGCTTGTCCGTGTCGTGCGACACCCGGGCGAGACTACCGCGTCGGCCCGGGCCTGACTACGCCGCGACCTTGGAGCGCTCGAGATGCTGGTGCGAGGGGCAGTAGTCGCGGTCGGGCAGCGGCGTCCGCTGGCACGGCTTGCCCTTGCGCGTGGTCGCGCGGCAGCGGGCGACGCCGCCGTCGAAGGCACCGGCCTCGATCTGGCTCTCGATGAAGGCGACCGCCGCGGCGACTCCCTCGCACACCGCCCAGGCGACCTGCGCCTGGCAGGTGATCGGGAAGTAGCGCCGGATGTCCTGGAACAGCGCGCGGTCGGGCTTGGCGAAGTAGAGCGGGTCCTTGGCGAGCCGCTCCATCGTCTGCTCGCAGGCGTCGAGCACCTCGCGCCGGTACTGCACGCGCGTCTCGGGCGTCACGTACGGATCGACCAGGTCCTTGATCGACCGGTAGATGGCGCGTGAGTACTGATACATGCAGGCCTGGATTTGCTGCGTTCGCTCGTCCATCGATCAGTATCTCCGGCTCCTATTAATCTCCCGCAAAGCTTTGTTAATGGAGGGTTAAACCACTCCCTCGCACTGGGCTGCGCCCGAGTCTAACGAACCGCGGCCGTGTTACAAAGTCGGGTTTCCCGTTGGCTTCGCGGTAAACGTCAGGGCACGATCTGCCGCGGATACGGCTCGCTGTAGCCGCGCCGGTGCGCGTCGATGATGTGACTCTGCGCCGCCGCCTCCGTGCCGTAGACGCCGGTGAAGACGACGAAGTAGCCGGGGTGCAGGCTCGAGAACTGCGCGGAGTCCAGCACGCCGACCTGCGTCAGCCCGAGCCGCGACGCCTGCTTCGCCTCCGCGAGCGCGCCCGCGCGGCCGTTCGTCGCCGGCACCGAGTCGAGCACGATCGTCCAGCCCGCTCGCCCCGCCGGCCACGCGACGACCGTCGCCTTCGGCCTGGGCTTCGGGCGGGTCGTCGTGGTCGTGCCGGTCGTCGACGTGCTCGTCGGGAGTGTCGGCTCGGGCGCGGTCTGCGTCGGCGGGGCCGTCGTCGGACCTGCGTTCGTGCGGACGAGCGTGTTGCCGGCGGAGCTCGACTCGTCGGCGAGCCAGAGCGCGGACGCGACTCCGGCGACGACGGCCACGACGAGAGCGAGCAGCGTCGGCCAGATCCAGTCGCCCGGATACCAGCCGACCCGGCGTTGCCAACGGGCGCCGAGCCGGGTGCGCAGGCCCGGGTGGGCGGGCAGCCGGTCGCCGCACTCGAGGCAGTACTCCTGGTCGTCGGCGTACGGCGCGTCGCAGCGCGGGCAGCGCCGGTCGTCGTCCGGCGGGAGCACTCAGCGCTCCTGCTGCTCGGCGGCGTGGAACATCGTGTCGTCGGAGGGCGGCGCCTCCGCCTCGGCCTCGCCCTCGTCGCTCGTCTCGACAGCCCGGCCGCAGTTGGCGCAGAAGCTCGCGTCCGCCGGCAGCGGGTGGCCACAGCCTGCGCACGCGACGACGGGCTCGGCGCCGACCGGCCGGCCGCAGTTGGCGCAGAAGTGCGAGCCCCACGGAACCGGAGCGCCGCAGTCGCAGGTCGTCGGAGCGCGTTTCGCGTTCGCGACCGAGACCAGCATCGAGTCGAGCTCCCGCAGCCGGTCCTCGAGCGCGACGATCTCGCGGCACTGCTCGATCAGCAGCTGGTCGCGGAAGCTCGAGCGCCGGTACATCTCGAGCGTCAGGCCGCCGAGGTCGCGGATCCGCTCCTCGCGTGCCTTCAGGATCGCCCGCCGTTCCCTGCGCAACGCGCCGGGCGAGGGCGCACGCCGCAGCACCGGCGGCGACCCGGGCGCGGGAGGCGCAGCGGACGATCGACTCCCGATGCGATTTAGCAGGGAAAAACGCGCCACGAGCGGCGCGAGTCTAGCAGCGGGTCGCGGCCTAGAACCGGTGGTCTTCGCGCGCGGCGCGGCGGCCGAAGCCCCCGGCGAAGGCGATGAAGAGGACGATGCCGACGATCCCGACGACGATGCCGACCCAGGGGATCACGAAGCCGAAGATGATCCCGATCACGACGAGTGCGATTGCGACCCCGATCATGCCCGTCTGGTTCCCGAGGCCGCAGGGCCCAAAACGCTAGAGGTCGATCACGACGAGCCGCTCCTCCGTCAGCTCGCGCACCGCGTAGGCCGGGCCCTCGCGCGTGTTGCCGGAGTCCTTGACGCCGCCGTAGGGCATCTGATCCGAGCGGAAGGTCGGGGCCTCGTTGACGATCACGCCGCCGAACTCGAGCTCCTGCGCCGCGCGCATCGCGGAGTCGAGGCGGCTGGTGAAGATGCCGGCCTGGAGGCCGAAGCGCGTCGAGTTCGCGAGCTCGATCGCCTCGTCGAGCGAGTCGACGGCGCTGACGGTCACGACCGGGCCGAACACCTCCTCGCAGCTGACCTTCAGCTCGGGCGACGCGTTCCCGATCACCGTCGGCCGGATCAGGCCGTCCTGCTCGTCGCCGCCGCTGAGGATCTCCGCGCCGCCGTCGCGTGCCTCGGCGATCCACTCGAGGATCCGCTCCTTCGCGTCCGCGTCGATCACCGGCCCGACGTCCGTGTCGTCGTCGGCGGGGTCGCCGACCTTCAGCGCCTCGACGCGCGGCAGGAAGCCTGCGACGAACCGGTCGTACGCGTCGCGCTCGACGTAGATCCGCTGGACGGAGATGCAGCTCTGGCCGGCGAAGGAGAAGGCGTTCGCGGCCAT
>DASSMZ010000123.1:0-3237 GCA_035688325.1 Gaiellaceae bacterium | reverse complement strand
CGACGGACATGCGCGAGTAGTGCGGAGCCAGCACGAGGCCGATGAGGCGGGTCGCGCCCTGCTCGAGCGCGCGCTCGACCGCCTCGGCGATCCGCGGCCGCCAGTGCTTCATGCCGACGAAGACGGGGATGCCGAGCTCGTGCTCCAGCTCCTCGCGCTGCGCCTCGGTCACCTCGTCGAGCGGCGAGCGCCCGCCGATCCGCCGGTAGCGCTCGGCGAGCCCGGCGACCGCCTCGTCGGACACCGGCCGCCCGCCGCGGATGTCCTCGAAGTACGGGCGGATGTCGTCGGCCGTCGCCGGGCTGCCGTACGCCATCAGGATGACCGCGTCGCTCACGCAGACACCAGCGTCGACTCGTGCACGAGCCGCACCAGGCGCCCGAGCAGCTCGGGGTCGGTCTCCGGCAGGACGCCGTGGCCGAGGTTGAAGATGTGCCCCGGCCGTCCGCCCGCGCGCTCGAGCACGTCGCGCGTGCCCGCCTCGACCCGCTCCCACCGGCCGAGCAGCACCGCACCGTCGAGGTTCCCCTGGATGCCGCGGTCGTCGCCGATTCGCGCCCACGCGACGTCGAGCGGCACGCGCCAGTCGACGCCGATCACGTCGCCGCCGACCGCCGCGCGCTCCTCCAGCAAATGCGCGTCGCCGGTCGCGAAGTGGATCGTCGGCACGTCCACCGCGTCGAGCACGCGCGCCGAGTAGGGGGCGACGAACTCGCGGTAGTCGGCGACCGAGAGCGCGCCGACCCACGAGTCGAAGAGCTGGATCACGTCGGCGCCGGCGCGCGCGCACGCCGCGACGTAGAGCGCGAACGCGTCCGCGAGCTTCTCCATCAGCGCGTGCCAGACCTCCGGCCGCGAGTACATGCACTCCTTCGTCAGCGTGAAGTCGCGCGTCGGCTTCCCCTCGATCAGGTACCCCGCGACCGTGAACGGGCCGCCGGCGAAGCCGACGAGCGCCTGGTCGGGGCGCAGCTCCTGGCGCACGAGGCTCACCGACTCGAGCACCCAGGGCACGGACTCCTCCGGCTCCGGCACGACCAGCCGCTCGACCTCCGCGAGCGTGCGAATCGGCGCGGCGATCACGGGGCCGACGCTCTCGACCAGCTCGACCTCGACGCCCATGCCGAGGACCGGGAGCATGATGTCGGCGAACATCACCGCGGCGTCCACGTCGTGGCGGCGGACCGGCTGCAGGGTCACCTCCGCGCAGAGCTGCGGCTGGCGCGCGATCTCGAAGAGGCCGTACTTCCGCCGCAGCTTGCGGTACTCCGGCAGCGAGCGCCCTGCCTGGCGCATGAACCAGACGGGCGTCCGCTCCACGGGCTCGCGCCGGGCGGCGCGTACGAGCAACGGCTCCACCGGCGTGACGTTACCCGTCGCCCGCGCCGTCGGCCGTCGGTAGTTCCCACGTACCGCCGAGCCGGATCGGCCCGGAGCCGGCCATGTCGCTGCCGAACACGCTCAGCTCGAGCGCGCGCTCCGCGAGCGCCAGCTCGGCATCGCGATCGGCGGTCGTGACCCCGACGTCGACGAAGAAGCGGCCCTCGCGCATCGGCAGCCCGGGGAAGTTCAGCCGGAGCCGTTCCAGCCGCTCCCGCGGGAGGCGCACCCCGTCCAGCGTCTGCGAGCCGACCGGCCGCCCGTCGGCGTCGCGGATGCCGACGGTCACGCTCGCCCCCTCGAGCTCCTCCTCCGCGTACAGCCATACCTCGAGCGCCATCGGCTCGCCCTCGACGAAGCGGTCGCGAAGCGTGCCGTCGCCGCCGATCGCGCGCACCTCGTGGACGCGGCACCGCGTGGCGACGGCCGTGCCGTCACGGGCCGCCTGCTCCGCGGGGCCGCTCACCACGCGGCGGTGGTACGCGCTGACGACGTCGACCGCCGAGCCCTGCTCGATGACGCGGCCGGCGTCGAGCATGATCGCCCGGTCGCAGAGCCGCTCGACCGCGCTCGGGTCGTGCGAGACGAACACGATCGTCCCACCCGCCCGCCTGAAGTCGCCGATCCGGCCGAAGCACTTCTGCTGGAACGCCTCGTCGCCGACCGCCAGCACCTCGTCGAGCAGCAGGATGTCGGGCTGGATGTGCATCGCGACGGAGAAGCCGAGCCGCATGTACATGCCCGACGAGTACGTCCGGACGGGCACGTCCTTGAACTGCTCGAGCTCGGCGAAGTCGATGATCTCGTCGAGGTGCTCGTCGACGTAGCTGCGCTTGAGGCCGTAGATCGCCGCGTTGAGGTACACGTTCTCGACGCCGGTGAACTCCGGATGGAAGCCGGCGCCGATCTCGATCAGCGAGCCCACGCGGCCCTCGACCTCGAGCGTGCCGGTGCTCGGGGAGAAGATGCCCGCGATCAGCTTCAGCAGCGTCGACTTGCCGGAGCCGTTGCGGCCGACGATCCCGACCGTCTCGCCGCGGTGGATGTCGAGGTCGACGTCCTGGAGCGCCCAGAGCTCCCGCGTCCTGGGGAGCTCGCGCCGCAGGATCGTCTCCTTCAGCGAGCGGCTCTGGGTGAGCCGGATCTTGAAGACGCGGCCGAGGCCGCGGGCGCGGATCTCGCCGGCCTGAACCGCGACGCCGGAGCCCACGTCAGAGCTCGATCGCGAGCCGGTCCTCGTAGCGCTGCATCACCCACAGGCCGAGCAGCGCGAACGCGGGGCCGACGACGAACACGTAGACGAGGAGCGGCGCGCCGGGAACCGTGTGCTGCAGCACGACCGCGCGGACGCTCTCGACGTAGGGCGTCACGGGGTTGCCGTAGCGCATCAGCAGGATCAGCCAGCGGTGCGAGCTCGCGGCGCTGAATTGTTCGAGCGCGTACAGGACGGGCGTCAGGAAGAACCAGGGCAGGAAGACGACCGCGAGCAGGTGCTCGACGTCGCGGAAGAAGACGTTCGCCACCGAGAAGATCCACGCCAGGCCCAGGACGAGGCAGATCAGGGCCGGAACGATCGGGATCACGAGTGCGACGGTGCGGGCGTTGGCCGGCTCGACGATGAGCGCGATCGGGATCAGGATCGCAAGCATCACACCGATCGTGACCGTCTGCGCGAGCACTGCCGCGGCCGGGACGAGCTCGCGCGGAAACCAGACCTTCTTGATCAGCTCGCCGTTGGAGACGAGCGAGGTCGTGCCGAGCTGGATGCCCGCCTGGAAGAAGCCCCAGACGGCCAGGCCGGAAAGGACGAAGAGCGGGTAGTGCGGGATGCTCCCGGTAGCGCGCCAGAGCACCGAG
>DASSMZ010000121.1:0-6977 GCA_035688325.1 Gaiellaceae bacterium | reverse complement strand
GACCCCGTCAACTGGTGGGCGGGCGCCCTCCTGCTGGCGATCGCGCTCGACCTCAGCCGGCAGCACGTCTCGCACACGCACCGCTAGCCGCTCCCGCTACAACTGAGTGCGATGCTGCTCTTGGTGCTCAAGCGCGTGCTCAAACTCGATCCGCGTGTCCGCGAGGCTACTTCGGCCCGGTCAGCCTGACGAGCCCGCGCGGCGTGCTGACGAAGACCTGCCGGCTGTAGAGCACGAGGTACGCGCGCGGGTCTGCGCGGATCCAGCGCGCGTAGCGCAGCACCGCGTCGACGTAGAGCCGGGACGGGTTGTAGTGGTGGAGCGCGCGGGCGTAGTCGGCGGGCGCGCCGTTGGCGTGGAGGTAGTTGGCGGCGCCGAGGATCGCGTCGGGTGGATCGCGGACGTTCCCGCCGAGCCCGTAGGCGCGCCACGTCGACGGGATGAACTGCATCGGTCCCTGCGCGCCCGCGGTGCTCGCGTTGCGCAGCTTGTCGAACGCCGACTCGACGGAGTTGACCGCCGCGAGCACGTACCACGCGACGTGAAACCGCCGCTGCGCCTCGCCGTAGTACGCGCGCAGTCGCGCGGCGGGCTGGGCCGGCCCGGTGCGGAAGGCGCTCAGCGGGCGCGGCGTCGAGAGGCCTGCGAGGTCGCGCCGCGCGAGCAGCTCGTTCCGCAGCGGCCCCGCGAGGGACGGCGGCAGCCGTCGCAGGACCGAGGCCGCAAGGCGGCGCCGCTCGGTGAGCACGATCACGAGCCGCTGCTCGTAAAGCGCCCAGAGCGTCACCTCGAGCGGCGGCCGCGCGGTCGTGCCGGACGCCTGCCAGGCGTCGATCGCGGCATCCAGCGAACGCTCCGTCGACTCGACGCGCGGCGCGAGGCGGCCGGCGTCCCGCGGGATCGGCGCGCCCGGCGCCGGCGCGGACGCGATCGCCAGTGCGGCGAGCAGTGCGGCGGCTAGTCCCACCGCCAGTCCGGGTCGGGCTCGTCGCCGTCGCCCGGGCCGGTGTTCGGCGCGCCGATCGCGAGCACCTCGGCGCCGTCCGGGCCGCCCTTGATCCCGCGCATCACGTGTGGCGGGACCCGCACCGCGTCGAACGGCCGTAGCTCGAGCTCGTCATCGCCGACCTTCATGCTCGCGGAGCCGCTGACGAGCACGTAGATCTCCTCCTGGCGCTTGTGCCGGTGGCCGTGTGCCTTCGCGCCGGGCGCGAAGCGGAGGTAGCTGACGCCGCAGTGCTCGCAGCCGAGCGGGACGCGCCCGAAGCGGAGGTTGAACTGCTCGGGATCGAGGCCGAGGTGGTGCGACTGGTCGTCCACCTCGGTCAGGTTGACGTGGCCGTATTCCATGCGCGGAACCTAGCGCAGGTGCGCTGCGATCGCGGCCGCGTCGAGCGGCAGCACCGCGAGCTCCGGCGGCGGGCGCCGCACGAAGCCGTCGAGGAGCAGCAGGTCCTCGGCCTGCTCCGCCGTCAGCGGCCCGCTGTCGGACGCGGCGTGGCACTGCGCGAGGCCGACGTCGACCTCCAGCAGCGCGCCCGGTCCCGGCGGGAGCGGGCGCCTCGTCCGCAGCACGCCGCCGGAGACGAAGAACGCCGCGCGCCAGCCGGGCGCGAGCGCGGGCGCGACCAGGCAAGCATCGAGGCCGCGCAGCCGCTCGAGGCGGCGCAGCCGCTCGACGACGCGGTCGAGCGCGTCGATCCGGTCGCGCAGCCGCGCCGCCTCCTCGTAGCGCAGGCTCTCCGCGAGGTGAGCGAGCCGCTCCCGCAGGCGCGGCAGCGGCCCGCCGTCGAGCAGGCGATCGAGCTCCTCGTCGGTCGCCAGCGAGAGCGCGCGGGCGGCGAGCGAGGCCTGGCGGCGGCTGCCCAGCGGGCCGAGGGGTGTCGGCGTCTTCGAGACGACGTGCTCGTCGCCTCGCCGCCGCAGGTACACGCCGCCGTCGCGCCGGCGGCTGCGCGAGTTCGCGGGCGGCGCGAGCTCGCGGATCAGCCGCAGCTCCTCGAGCGCCGCCTCGAGCTCCGAACCGGTCCGCCGCCACTCGATCCGCTCGAGCGCCTGCAGCGCGGCCTCGACCGACGGCCGCTGCCGCTCGCTGCGGAAGTACGAGCGCAGCCGCGCCCTCAGGTCACGTGCACGGCCGACGTAGAGGACCTGGTCGTGGCGGTCGCGGAAGAGGTAGACGCCCGGCGAGGGCGGCGCGCCGTGGGCGAGCGAGCGCTTGCCGTAGACCCGGCGCCTGCGCGGTGCGGCCAGCGCGCGCAGCTCGGACAGGCGCCGGGCACCGAGCTCCTGCGCGAGGCCGATCAGGCGCACGAGGATCTCCGCAGTCGCCTGCGCGTCGGGCAGCGCGCGATGGCACGGCCGCGTCGGGACGCCGAAGAAGTGCGCGAGCGACGCCAGGCTCACGCGCCGCAGCCGGCCCTCGAGCAGCCGCCGCGCGAGCGCGGCCGTGCACAGCGGCGGCTCCGCCAGCCGGCCCTCGAGCCGTTGCTCGAGGAAGCGCTGATCGAACCCGGCGTTGTGCGCGACGAGCAGCGCGTCGCCGGTGAAGCGGACGAAGTCGCGCACGACCCGCCGGGCCGGAGGCGCCCGCCGCAGCTCCGGGTCGCGCAGCCCGGTGAGCCGGGCGATGTGCGGCGGCAGCGCGACGCCCGGGTTCACCAGCGACTCGAACGTGTCGCACGGCTCGAGCGCCCGGACGCGCACCGCGCCGAGCTCGCAGATCCGGTCGCTCGTCGCCGACAGCCCGGTCGTCTCGAGGTCGAAGACGACGAGCTCGGCCTCGTCGAGCAGCGGGTCGGCGCGGCCGCCGGCGAGCGAGACGGTCGGGCCGGCGCAGACGAGGCGCGAATCGCCCGCCGTCACCTCCGCGAGCAGCGAGCACGCCAGGCCGGAGGGGATCGAGGAGGTGGCGAACAGCGACCGGGCGGCCTCGACGGCGGTCAGCGGCCCGCGCTCCTCGAGCGTCTCCACCAGCCGGTCGAGCGCGTCGAGCGAGAGTTGCACCCACGAGATCTAAGCGAACATACGTTCGCTTTGCAAGCGGCCGAGCCGCGCGAGCCACGGCTCGGCCTCGAGGCGTTCGAAGATCTCGCGCGCCTCGGCGAGCAGCGGCTCGGCGTCCTCGAGCCGCTCGCGGGCGAGCAGCTCGCCGTGCTCGAGCAGGACGACGGCGAGGAAGAAGCGGGCTCCGACCTCGCGCAGCAGCTCCGCCGCGTTGCGGAAACGCCCATCGGCGTCGGTGGTCTCGCCGGCGCCGGCGGCGCGATGGGCGTCGTAGCGCGCGAGCTGCGCGTCGACGAGCGGCGTGCGCACGCCGGGGCTGAGCCCGCGGATCCGCTCGAAGATGTGATCGGCCCGTTCGGGCTCGCCGAGCGCGACGGCGGCGGTGAGCACCGCGGCGATCGCCTGCTTGAAGATCGGGTGGAAGTTCCCGATCGTGCCGCCGAGCGACGCCGCCTCGACCGCCCACCGCAGCGCGTCCTCGTCGCGGCCTTCCCCGCGCGCGAGCGCGGCGCGGCCGAGGGCGATCGCCCCGCGCTCCTGCGTCTCCGCCCGTTCCTCGGCCGGGACGTGCGCCATGATCGCCCTGGCGGCGTCGAGCCTGCCGCGCTCCACGTTGAGCCCGACCACGGCGTCGGCGTAGTCGAGGCGCACCGACCAGAGCAGTGCGTCCCACTCCGTCCCCTCGAGCTCCTCGAGCGGGAGCTCGGAGGCGTCCCACTCGCCGAGGATGAAGGCGTTGCCCCGCAGGTGGCTGTTGAACGACTCCTCCCACTGGCGGTTCCCGCGCCGCCGCGCGAGCTCCAGGCCGGCTCGGTCGGCCGCCGTCGCGTCCGCCCACCGGTCGCGCCCGGCGAGCAGGAACGACAGGTTGAAGTAGCCGCGGAAGGCTGCGTCGACCAGGTCGTGCTCGAGCGCGACGGCGAGGCCGTGCCGGAGGATCCCGAGGCCTTCCTCGCGCCTGCCGCGCTGCGCCACGAGCATCCCCTTCGTGTTCAGCGCGTCCGACACGACGTCGGGGAGGATCAGCGACTCGGCCGCATCCAGTGCGTACTCGAGCGGCTCGTCGATGCCGTCGAGGTCGCCGAGGAGGAAGCGGTAGCGGGCGAGCTGTCCCGCGAGCATGGCGATGTCGGCGTCGGGCTCGTCGCGCGAGAGCACGTCGAACGACCGGCCCATCCGCTCGGTCGCCTCGTCGACCTGGCCGTAGTTGAAGCAGGCCATCGCGAGGCGCGCCTCTCCCCGCGCCGCGGGATGCGTCATCCCTTCCTGATGCCACAGCGCGATCGCCCGCTCGAGCAGCTCGATCGCCTTGGCGCCCTGCCGGTCGGCGTCCGCGCAGACCCCTGCCTGCTCCAGCAGCTCGGCCTTGGGCGCCGGCTCGTCCGTCAGCTCCGCGGCCTGCTCGAAGTACCGCTGCGCCTGCTCGTGCGCGCCGAGCGAGAACGCGCGGCGGCCGGCCCGCGACAGCGCCTCGCGGGCGGTCGTCCGCAGCTCGTCCGCGTCGGCGGCGGCGGGATCGGCCCGGTACGCGTCGAGGTAGTGCGACGCGATCACCTCGACGATCTCCGTCTCCTCGGCGCCCCAGCTCTGCTCGAGGTAGCGCGCCGCGGCGAGGTGGCGCGCCTTCTGCTCCTTGCGCGAGAGCGTATCGTGCGCGATCCGCTGGACCAGCGCCTGCAGGAAGCCGTAGTTGCCGCGCTCCGGCGAGCGCGGGTCCGACTGGACGCTGAGCAGGTCCTTGCGGACGAGCGAGGCGAGGACCGGCTCGAGCTCCGCCTCCGGTGTGCCGGTCAGCGCCGCGAGCCCTTGCTTGGTGAACGTCTTGCCGAGCACGGCGGCGTCGTCGATCACGCGACGCTCGCTCGGGTCGAGGTCGTCCAGGCGCGCCGCGATCAGCGCGTGCAGCGTCTCGGGCACCTCGAGCGAGCCGAGGTCGCCGCGCACCACGTAGCCGTCGCCGTCCTGCTGCAGGAGCCCGCGGTCGAGCAGCATCCGCACGGTCTCCACCGCGTACAGCGGCACGCCCTCCGCGCGGTCGCGAATGCGGCCACTGACCTCATCCGGGAGCCCGGGAACGAGTCCCGCCAGCAACGCCTCCATCGCGTCGTCGGCAAGCGGCTCGAGCGTCAGCGACGTGAAGTCGCGCTTGCTGCCGGCCCAGCGCGGATGCTTCTCGGCCAGCTCCGGCCGTGCGAGCGCGACGACGAACAGCGGGTGCGCGCGCGACCAGTCGAGCAGGTAGTCGACGAAGTCGAGCAGCGCCGGGTCGGCCCACTGCAGGTCCTCGAACAGGAGCACGGTCGGGTTCTGCTCGGCGAGCCGCTCGAAGAAGAGCCGCCACGCCGCGAACAGGTCCTCGCGCGGGAACGACTCCTGCTCGGCGACGCCGAGCAGCTGCGCCAGCCGCTGCTCCACCCACGAGCGCTCGTCCGGATCGGCGAGGTAGGACTGGAGCGCGTCGGCGAGCTTGCCCGCCGCCGTCTCCGGCCCTTCCTGCTCGGTGATCCCGGCGCGCATGCGCACCATCTCCGCGAGCGCCCAGTACGCGACGCCCTCGCCGTAGGCGAGGCACCGGCCGCGGTGCCAGTAGACGTCGCCGGCGAGCCCGTCGATGTACTTCTCGAGCTCCCACGACAGGCGCGTCTTGCCGATCCCGGCGATGCCGACGATCGACACCAGCCGCGCCCGCCGCTCCTCGCTCGTCGCGTGGAAGAGATCCTTCACGAGGCGGAGCTCGCCCTCGCGGCCGACGAACGGCGACTCGAGCGCGGCGGTGCGGCCCTCGCCGCCGCGATAGGCGGTGACGCGCTCGGCACGCCAGAGCGCGACGGGCTCGGACTTCCCCTTGAGCGTGTGCTCGCCGGCGTCGGCGTAGGAGATCGCCGCCTCGCTCGCCCGGCGGGTCCGCTCGCCGACGAGCACCGTGCCCGGCTCGGCCACGGACTGCACGCGCGCGGCCGTGTTGACGAGGTCGCCCGCGACCATGCCCTGCCCCTCGGCGCCGACCGTGACCGCCGCCTCGCCGGTGACGACCCCGACGCGCATCGCGAGCGAGGGCGCGCCCACCTCGCCGCCGAGCGCCGCGACCACCTCGACCAGCTCGAGCCCGGCGCGCACCGCCCGCTCGGCGTCGTCCTCGCGCGCGACCGGCGTTCCCCAGACCGCCATCACGGCGTCGCCGATGAACTTCTCGACCGTGCCGCCGTAGCGGGCGATCAGCGTCCGGCAGGTATCGAAGTAGCGCGAGAGCAGCTCGCGCACGTCCTCCGCGTCGCGGGCCTCCGAGACCGTCGTGAAGCCGACCAGGTCGGCGAAGAGGACGGACACCAGCCGGCGCTCAGCCAGCGGCTCCGCCGCCGGGGCGGGCGCCGGGGATACGGGAGGCCCGAGCGTCGCCCCGCACTCGCCGCAGAACTTGGCGCCGGGCGAGTTGCGCGAGCCGCAGGCCGCGCACACGACCGCGAGGGGGGCGCCGCACTCACCGCAGAACTTCCGCCCCTCCTCGTTCTCGGTTCCGCACGCATGGCAGCGCATGCCAGCAAGCGTACCCACCCGCGGGCCGCATGGCTACGCCCGGATGCGCTCCCCGCGCGGGTCCCAGGCGGGCTCGGCCACCACCTCGGCGGCCACCCAGTCGCCGAAGACCTCCACCTCGACGGCCGTTCCGGCGGCGGCCTCCGCGGGCAGGTAGGCGTAGGCGAGCGAACGCTCGATCGCATAGCCATAGCCGCCGCTCGTCACCCGGCCGACGATCTCGCCGCCCGCGCGCACCGGCTCCGAGCCCAGCGTGACGGCCCGCGGATCCGCCAGCACCAGGCAGCACAGCTTCCGCGACAGCCCCCGCTCGCGGGCTTCCACCAGCGCGTCCCGCCCGACGAAGTCCCCGGCGTCGACCTTCACCGCGAACCCCAGCCCCGCCTCGTCCGGCGAGTCCTCCGGCGTGATGTCGGCGCCCCACACCCGGTAGCCCT